>JAFAHQ010000004.1 GCA_019237135.1 Alphaproteobacteria bacterium | reverse complement strand
GGGCTTGCTGACGAACTCCTCGACGACCCGGCGGCCCATGTTGACATGGCTGCGATTTTCGACGAATTGGCTCTCGAACAACCCCTTCACCTCGGTGTCGGCCATCGCCTCGGCCAGTCCCTCCATCCAGCCGAGCTCGATGATCTTGGGACCCAGATTAAGGGCCGCTATGCGGATCGAGTGCGGATACGTGGCGAGGTTGCGCAATGAGAAGACGTAATAAGCCAATGCCGAATCGAGCGCGAAATGGCCATAGGGATGGCGAAAGGCGTCCTTCTGCGTGGCGACAAAGCCTTTCTTCAGCTGCGCGTCGAGATAAAGCATCTCGTGGGTGGATTCGTCGACGATCTGCTTGGAGAACAAGTATTTGACCGAGGGCGGAAAGTCGTTCATCTCCAGCCCTTGGCCCCAGCCGCCGTAGATGTAATAAAACATCCGCTCCAGGGTCCACAGCCGGCCATTCAAGCGGTGCGCTCTGTCGCGGCTAATGCCTCGCTCGCGAACCGTCGATATCAGCGCCTCGACCGGTGTCGAGCGGCTCTCGGCTCGACTCTTGTCGATCAGCTCCCGCGCCAGATCCTTACCCGGCAGCTCGGCCATCATCCGCCGCCGGCGTCACGGCTGGTAGACGGCAAAGCACTTGTTGGAGTTGAAGATCCAGCTCTCGACGTAGGACGTTTCGGACGGGCGGCGCCCGAGCTCCTTCATCCCGCCCATCAGGCACATCCAATTCAGGACTTCCTGCTGGCCGCTGTCCTCGATCGCGCTCAACGGCCGTTCACGCCACGCAGCGTAATCGCTCGCTTGGAGAGCATTGTAGAGGGCGCGGTCGGCTTCAACGTCGGGGTAGAGCAGGTAGTGCTTGCGGGTCAGAAACGCGTGCGACCAGCTCGACGACGCGATCAGCGCGACCCGCCACGGGCTCGTTTCGACGACCCGAGCGCAAGCGGCGCCCAGGTCGAAGCACCGCCATGGGGCAGGGGAGGGGGGATCGAGCTGATCTTCCAACGGGAACTCGCTGAGACCACGCACCCCGGCCTGCTGGGCTATGACCCGGCGGCCGTAGCAATTGACCTGGAACGGCACCACTGGATAGGGGAACCCCTTGCGGTCGTAATCGAGAAACAGCAGCGTGTTGAGAAAGGCGTGGCCGAGCTGGTGATGCAGCGGCCGGTAGGCATAGGAGACATCGAACCCCGACTCCAGCATCCCGGTGGCGATGAACTTCGCACCGGCCGGATGGCCCTTATAGGTGAAGGTTTTGTCCTTTGGCTCGTTCCAGACATTGGCGCCGCGATATTCCTCCCAGGGCTTTGGCGCCATTGTCTCGTAGGCCATCACACAAAACGGCGGGATGACGTCTTCCTTGAAATTTTCATACTGGTCGTCACCCCAGATCACGACAAAGTCGGGGTCGAACTCATCGAGTACCCGCCGCGTGTTGCGAAAGCCGGCGAGCAGCGCCTCACGATGGCGCGCGGCGGCCGACGCGCCTGCGTCGTTGCCGTATTCCTGCCGCATCGGCTGAGGCCAACCCTCCGGATGGCGGAGCGCCTCGGGGATCGCGGGATCGTCCAGGGCGCGCTTAAGGATGCGCCCCATATTTTCGTCCGGACCCGAGAGCGGCGGGAAGTGGGTGACGCCGAGCCCCAGGATTTCTGCCATATCGTGCTCCTCCCAAAAGATCGTGCGGCGAGAATAGGCTGCGGACAGACCCTGAACAAGCACGGATCGCGAGGTCGCGCCCCCGCGCCAATCCGATTCGGCAGACTTCGCGCGCCGACCTCACATGGAGGAGGGTGCCTCGGGCTGAATCGGCGGGGAACAGGATGGCGATCGTTGCGTAGCTCGGCTCGACCGTGGCAAGACACGGCAAGAGGTTACAGCACGGACGAGGTATCTCGATGACGCTCCGGGTGAGCCGTCGAATCATGTTCGCAGCGCCATTCATCGCCGCGACCAGCGCCGTCGAAGGACGGGCGGAAACTGCAGAAGGCGACTTCTACGCGTTTCTCGTCGGCGTGCGGCGCGATGCCATTGGCCGCGGCATTCGGGCGTCGACGGTAGATCTAGCGTTGCGCAACGCGCAGTTTCTACCCCATGTCATCGAGCTCGACCGCAAGCAGCCCGAGCGGGTGCTGACATTCACTCAGTATATGGCCAAGGTGATAACCCCGCAGCGCAAGGAGGATGCGCGTCGTCAGCTGGCTGAAAATCGGGTTCTCCTCGACGCGATTTCGCGACGCTACAACGTCGAGCCCAATATCATAGTGGCGTTGTGGGGGCTCGAGAGCGATTTCGGCAGGCTGCCCGGCAATATTCCCACGATCTCGGCGCTGGCCACTTTGACCTATGACGGACGTCGCGGCGCCTATTTCCGCAGTGAGCTGATCGCGGCGCTGCGTATCCTCGACCAGGGCCACATCCGGGTAGAGGACATGGTCGGCTCGTGGGCTGGTGCGATGGGCCAACCCCAATTCATGCCGTCGAGCTTTCTCGACTATGCGGTCGATTACGATGGCGACGGGCGCCGCGACATTTGGAACAGCCGTGGTGATGTCTTGGCTTCGATCGCCAATTATATTCGCGGGCTCGGTTGGCGTGGTGGCCAAAGCTGGGGTCAGGACGTGCTGCTGCCGAACGGCTTCAATCCGGGCTTCGCCGGGCTCAACGCAAGGCGGCCGACCGGGGAGTGGAGCCGTTTGGGAGTTCGCAGCATCGACGCGGGCCCGCTCGCCGGGCGCGAGAGCGAGGCCTCGCTCGTCATGCCGGAGGGTGCCAATGGCCCGGCCCTGTTGGTCTATGCAAACTTTCGCGCGATCATGAAGTGGAACCCGTCGACTTATTTCGCGGTGTCCGTCGGATACCTGGCCGACAGCATGGCTCGGGGGTAAGTCCCGAATGTAGTGGGCGCTCGCGTGCGTCGTCGACAGCGGCTGTCCCGAAGCGCAAATCATCGTCGATTGGCCCCTCGAGCGAGAAATGGGCGAGCAAAAATGGGAATCGGGATGCTGCTGCGTGTGGTCGTATTTCTCAGTGCCGGCGCTTTGCTCGCGGCGGGCCTCGCCGGTCAGTTGGCCGAAGCCGCGGCGAGCAAATCCAAGCCAAAGCCGACCGCGGTCGTTGGACCGCCGGCCAACCCGGCCATCGGGATCGAAACGCAGGCGAAGCACGCGCTGATCCTGGAGGCGGAAACCGGTGTGGTGCTGCTCGACAAGGGAGCCGACGAGCGCATTCCCCCGGCCTCGATGAGCAAGATCATGACGGCCTATATCGTGTTCGGCATGGTGAAAGAGGGT
>JAFAHQ010000355.1 GCA_019237135.1 Alphaproteobacteria bacterium | reverse complement strand
GGCGTCATGGCCGCCTACGCGGAGGGTTTGGGTGTCCTGCGCTCCGCCAATGTCGGCAAGCAGACCCACGCGGCCGACGCCGAGACGACACCGCTGCGCGAGCCCGAGCATTATCAATATGACTTGGACCTGCCCGACATCGCGGAGTTGTGGCGCCGCGGCAGCGTGATCGCCTCCTGGCTTTTGGACCTGACCGCCGACGCCCTCACCAAGGACCCTGTCCTTGCAGGCTTCGCGGGGCGCGTTTCGGATTCGGGTGAGGGACGCTGGACGATCAAGGCCGCGATCGACGAGGCGGTGCCGGCTCACGTCCTGTCGTCAGCACTCTATGAGCGCTTCAGCTCGCGCGGCGAGGCTGATTTCGCGGACCGGGTGCTATCGGCTATGCGCTACGAGTTTGGCGGGCACATCGAGAAGCCGGCCGGGTAGTCTCGTCCGGTTTCCCTGCCGGCAGGGAAAAATCGGCTTTTTGAGCTTGGAGATCGCCCCGTCGGGATCGAAAACCATGCGTAATCATGGGCTTGACCAGATCGAGCCAACCGGCCGGCAGGGAAAAACTTTACCCTGCCAAACCGGTCGGCAGGGAAGTCGCAGGGGAATTTGCCATCACTCTTTCGCATGCCCGATTCGCACAAAATCAGGTTCATAATCGACAATTTCCTAAACTCGCGATTATGCCGGTAAATGGGTCTCGATCCGCGTGGGTTCGATATCATAATGTTGCTATTTTGTCAACATATGATGCAAATGCTCGGCATTGCGCCGCGGCTATAAGCTCGGGCATTGTCATCCGCAGCGGCAGAAGTTGCCGCGAGGGGACGGGTATGGCGGCCAGCAGTTTTTGGCGTCCTTTTCGGCTTATCGCGGCGATCGGTATCCTGGTTCTGATCGCCGCTCTGACAGCTTGCAAAAAAGAAGAAACAGCCGCCGCGCCGAATATCCGGCCGGTGCGCACCGTAACCGTCGAACCGCGCGAAGCCGGCGAGACGGTCTCCCTGACCGGCGAAATCCAACCCCGCTATCAGGCCGATCTCGGTTTTCGGGTCAACGGCAAGATCCTCGAACGGCCGGTCGATGTCGGGACGCAAGTCAAGACGGGCGATCTACTCGCCCGGCTCGACCCGCAGCAATACCGTCAGGACCTCGAGGTCGCCAAGGCCGAGGTCGCCAAGGCGGATGCCGAGGTGACGCGAAGCCAAGCCCAGGAATACCGCCAACGCGAGCTCTTGAAGAACGGCCACACCACGCAAGTCGCCTACGATCAGGCGCTGAAGACATTCAAGACCGCCCAGGCCCAGGCCGACGCGGCGCGCGCCAAACAGGTGCAAGCCAGCGAGAACCTCGGCTACACCGACCTCAAGGCCGACGCCGACGGCGTCATTTCCGCCATCGGCGCCGATCCCGGGCAGGTCGTCAGCGCCGGGCAAATGGTGGTTCGTTTGGCGCAGCCCGGCGAACGCGAAGCGGTGTTCAACCTCGCCGAAGCGGCATTCAAGAACCCGCCAAAGGATCCGATCGTCGAGGTCAAGCTGGTCAGCAATCCCGACATCAAGACCGAAGGTAGGGTTCGCTACCTGTCGCCGCAGGCCGACCCGACCACCCGCACCTTCACGGTTCGGGTCTCACTGCCCGACGCGCCGCCGCAGATGCGGCTCGGCGCCAACGTCATCGGCAGCGTGACCGTGAACGAGGGCTCGAGCATAGCGATACCCGGCAGCGCGCTTTTCCAGAAGGACGGGCAGCCGGCAGTCTGGCTCGTCGACAAGGAGGACACGGTACAGCTGAAGCCGATCACCGTTCAGCGCTATCAGGGCGACTCGGTTATTGTCGGCGACGGGCTCGCCCGAGGAGACGTGGTGGTCACGGCCGGGGTGCAAAAATTGCTGCCCGGCCAGAAGGTCAGCCTCATGGAGGCGAGTGCCGCCCAATGAAGGGCTTCAATCTCTCCGAATGGGCGATCAACCATCGCCCCTTCATCTGGTTTTTGATGATCCTGTTCGTCGCCGCCGGCGTCCTTTCCTATCGCGAGCTCGGGCGCGAGGAAGACCCGTCTTTTTCAATCAAAACGATGATCGTGCGGACCTATTGGCCGGGTGCGACGATCGACGACACGATGCTGCAGATCACCGACCGGATCGAAAAGAAACTGCAGGAAACCCCATCCCTTTACTACCT
>JAFAHQ010000214.1 GCA_019237135.1 Alphaproteobacteria bacterium | reverse complement strand
GCGCGCGTTTTCGAGCGCTCCAGCCGAATTGCCGCCGGCTTGCAATACGTCAGCGAGATTACGTTGGTCATTCGCCAGGTCCCGATGCCGGCCCGCATTCGCCGGATCCTTCGCGACGAGGTCTGTCATGGTCGCCATCGCGGTCTCGAATTCCTTCTGCGCTCCTGCCAGATCGCCCTCGGTCCGCAAAACCCCGCCGATCCGGCCGCGGCTAACCGCCAACTCCCGATGCCTGTCGGCGTTGGCGGGATCCTTCGCCACCAGCTCGGTCGTGATCGCCAGTTCAGCTTCGAACTCTCTTAACGCGCCCGGTTGGTCCCCCTGCGCCTCCAGCACGCCGCCGATCCGGTTATGGCTAACGAACACCCCTTGTTGCCAGTCGGCGTTGGCGGGATCCTTCGCTACCAGCTCTGTCGCAACCGCCAGCCCGGCCTGAAATTCCTTCAGCGCTCCGGCAAGATCGCCCTGCGCCTGCAACAGGTCACCGACGTTCCTCCGGCCTGACGAGAGATCGCCCCGCCATTGAGTGCTGGCGGGGTCCTTCATGACGAGTCCGGTCATGATCGCCACAAAGGACTGCTGCTCTTTCAACGCTCTCGGGAGGTCGCCCTGCGCCCCTAGCGCGCCGCCCACCCAGCTGTGGCCGCTCGCAACCTCCCGCTGCCAACTGTCCTTAGCCGGGTCCTTCGCCGCAAGATCGGCGGCCAGCGCGAGCTCGGTCTGGAACTCCTTGACCGCTCCGGCGAAATCGGCCTGGTCCTTCAGAAACCTCCCGATTTTGCTGTGGACATTCAACAACTCCTGTTGCCAACCCGCATTGTCCGGGTACTTTTGCGCCAGTTGCAACCTCACTTCCGCTTCGGCGCGGAACTCTGCTAACGCACCCGCGAGGTCGTGCTCCGTCTGCAATACTTCGCCCACCAATTGGTGGCTGATCGCAAGGTTCAGCTGCGCATCGCTATCATCTGGTTTCTTCGCCGCGAGCGAGGCGTCGAGCGCCAAATTGGCCTGAAATTCGGTCAGCGCGCCGGGGAGATCACCCAGCTCTCTCAGCATCAGGCCGATACGGTTATGGCTCAGCGCGAGTTCCAGCTGTCGGTCGGTGTTGCTCGAGTCCTCCGCCGCGAGCTTTTCCGCGCTCGCCAGCTCTGCCTGAAACTCCTTTAAGGCCTCGGCGAACTTGCTCTGCTGCCGCAACGCGTCACCGACGCGGCGGTGAGCGACCGCAACAATGTTGGCCGGATCCGTTCCGGCGAGGCGAGCTATGATCGTCTGCGACCCTTGATACTTTTCCAGGGCATCCGCGAGCTGACCCTGTGTAACCAGCACGTTGCCGACTCCGTCGTACGCGTCCGCGAGATCGCGTTGCCAATCGGGATTGGCTGGGTCTTTCGCTGCGAGCGCAGTTCTGACCGACAGCTCTGCCTGATACTCCTCCAGCGCCTCCGGCAGGTCCCCCTGACCCTTCAATATTTCACCGATCCGGTGGTGGCTTTTGGCGAGACTTTGCTGCCAACCGACATTGGTCGGATCCCTTTTCACCAGCTCCATGAGGATATCCACAGCAGCCCGGAATTCCTGCAACGCAGCCGAATAATCTCCCTGTTCGCTCAGCGTCTTGCCGGTGTTGACATGAGCGTTCGCGACCTGGCCTTGCCAAAGGGCGTTGTCCGGATGCTTCGAGGCTAGCTGTTCTTGGGTCGCCAGAGCCGCCCGGTACTCGGTCAGCGCGCCGGCCAGGTCACCCTTGTTGTTGAGCGCGATTCCGACATCGTTATGACTGATAAAAAGCCGGAACTGCCAGTCGGCATTGGCCGGGTCCTTCGCCACGAGCTTTTCCATGCTCGCCAGGGCCTCGCGGAACTCCCTCAGAGCACCGGCATGGTCATGCTGGCGATCCAGTGCCTGCGCAAGCATCTTGTGGCCAGTCGCAAGATCGGATTGCCACTGGGTATTAGTCGGATCCTTGGCCGCGAGGTCTTTGGCTATCCCGACACTCGCCTGCATCTCTTTTATCGCACCAGTCTGGTCGCCCTGCGCGCCCAGGGCCCAACCGACGGTCATGTCAGCGACCGAGACCTCTCGCTGCAGGACGGCGTTGGCCGGGTCTTTGGCTGCAAGCTCTGCCAGGATCGCCAACGCAGCTCGGAACTCGGCCAGCGCCTCGCTTAAATTGCCCTGCTGCATCAGCATATTGCCAACCCAATTATGGGCGGTTGCCAAGAGGTGCTGCCAAATGGCGTTGGACGGGTATTTCTCCGTCAGAGGCATGAGCAGTGCGAGTTGTGACTGGAATTCGCGCAACGCGCTGGCTAGATCGCCCTGTGCAAATAGTGCCTGACCCAACTTGAAGTGAGTGACCGCGAGATCCGCTTGCCAACTCGGGTTAACCGAGTTTTTCTCCGCGACAGCGGCTGTAATCCCAAGATCTTTTTGGAACTCCTTCAGGGCGCTATCGACGTCGCCCTGAGCCTGCAGGGCGTCACCGATCTTCATATGGCTGATCTCGAGCCTCGTCTGCCACTCGGTGTTGGCCGGGTCTTTCGCCGAGAGCGTTTCCGAAATCGCTAGGCCGGCCTGGTATTCCTTGAGCGCGCCGGCTCCATCGCCGCGAACATCCAGAACGAGTCCAAGCCTGACGTGGCTGTCCACGAGCTGGAGCTGCCATGAGGCATTGGCCGGGTCCTGCTCAGCGAGCTGCGACGCCAAGGTCAGAGCCGCCTGAGCCTCAGACAGCGCGCCTGCGAGATCGCCTTTTGCCTGCAGCGTGTCACTGACTTCGCGGTGGCTCAGCACAAGATATTGCTGCCATTGGGCGTTGGTCGGATCAGCCGTCACCAATTGAGCCCGGATCGCGAGCCCAGCCTGAAATTCCCCTATTGCGCCCGCAAGGCTGCCCTGATATTGCAGCACACCGCCGACGTCGGCGTGGGCGGTCGCGAGATCGCCCTGCCAGAGAGCCTTGCCCGGGTCTTTGGCGGCGAGTTGCTCCATAATGCCCAGATCGGATTTGTAATTACTGAGCGAACCTTCGAGGTCGCCCTGCTGCTGCAGGACTCCGCCGAGATGCTCATGACTAGTAGCGAGGTCGTGTTGCAGTTCAGAGTTGGCGGGGTCCTTGGCTGCCGCCGGTTCGAGGATCGCTAGTGCTTTTTCGAATTCCTTCTTCGCGCCGATGAAATCGCCCTGCGCCTGCAGCGCGGCGCCGATCTGGCTATGGCTGTCTGCCACGTCCCGGGGTCCCTCGGGACCCGCTGTCGCGAGCGGCTCGGCGAGCCTTCTCTGGGTTTCCGCGGCATCGAGTGCGGCGGCAAGATCGCCGGCAGTGCGATAGGTTTCGGTAAGCTTCGAGAACAGCTTGATGCGCGAGCGGATTGTCTGGACGCTCTCGCGCGCACTGGGCAATTTGCCGAAGGTGTCGCGCGCCGCGTTGAGCAGAGATTTGGCGACCTCCGTGCCGATCGCCCCCGTCTTGTAATTGTTGTCGACGAAATCGACGTTCCCGCGCGCTGCGTCGAGCGCCAAGGCATAGCTGTGTGCGGCTTCCTCTGCCCGATCGTCGGCAAGGCGTCCTTCACGGACAGCGAAACCCACCGCCCCGAGCGCTATGACTAACGCCACGGCGGTGGCGGCAAGAGCAATCCGTGTGTGCCGCACCAGCCGGCGCGCTCTCCGCTCACGCTCGGCCGCTTCGCGAGCAAGCGTCGTCTGCGCTTCGCGCTCCGCGCGCTCGCGTGCCGCCTCGGCTTCGGCGCGCTCGGCGCGCTCGCGTTCGGCCTGGACTCGTGTCTCGGCCTCTGTCTGCTCGCGCCGCAGATCGCGGCGCTGACGGATCACTCCGGTCAGCAGGTCGTGCGTCAGCTCCACCCATTGCGTGCCGAAGCGCTCTTCGATGCGCAACAGCCGGCGCGCAACAAGCTTGTCGATGTCGGCGCGCGTTACCCCGGGCTCGCGCAATGCCTCCGCCAAGGGCCGGCTATCGCGATAGCCCTCGGCGGTTAGCAATTGCTCCTCGATGAAGAGCCTCAGTGCCGGGTCGATGCCGGCCAGGCTCGACTCGTAGAATTGGCCGACGATCTCCTGCTGAGCGCCCTCCAATAAATCTGCAGTGATTCGCGCCTGGCCGAGGCGGATGCGCTTGTTGTTGAGCTCGCTACAGACGATGCTGAGCAGGGCGGGTTCGATCTCGAGATTGGCGAGCTCTGGGTCGTCGACCGTCGCCTCGTCCGCACGAGCGCGACTCGCTGCGACAAACGCAATCACCTTCTCGGCCACACCGGGAGCCACGAGGTGACTGCCCGAGGCGAGAATGGCGTCGCGCGCCTGCCGGCCGTCCATCCGCGTCAGACGCATGCGGTTGTCCATGATCAAGGGCATCCGCCGTCGTAGGCCTTCGAGATCGGGCAGGAAATCCTCGCGCAAAGCGAGGATCACCTTGCAGCTCTCCTTGGCAAAATCGTACCGGGTGGCGGCTTCGGGATCGGCGTCGAGAGCGGAGCGCACGCTGTCGGGCGCGCGGTTCTCGATCAAGGCGGCAAGCTGGTCTAGCGCCTCCGCCAATGAGGGTCCCTGTCCCAGGGTGAAGATTTCCTCGAACTGATCGAACACCAGCACCGGAGTTATGAGCCGGTTGCGGCGGCTCCAAAACTCAGTCGCCTTGTCGTGGAAATAGCCCCACAGGGTTTCATCAGGGCGCGGCGGTCGCCCCTCTATGCCGTGTTCAGCCAGGTTCTCGGCGAGCGCCTGCTTGATTTGCGCAATCGGCGAGATCTGCGCGGTGGTCCAGTCGAGCCGGATATAGACCGGCAGAAAATCGGCGGCGCGCAATCGCGGAAAGAGGCCGGCGCAGAGCAGCGATGTCTTGCCCAACCCCGATTGGCCGAACAGGATCGTCAACCGCTCGCGCCGCACGCGACGTAAAAGCTCAGCCGCCTCGGCGTCGCGGCCGTGAAAGTAGGCCTGCGTGGCCTCGGTAAAAGGCATCAGCCCCGGCCACGGGTTCTCCGGGTCAAGACTGCGCGTCAGATCGGCGGCAAGGTCATTCATGTGTGCGCCTGCGATAATCGCGCACCAGCACCACCATGCGCTGGCGGAACTCCTCATTGCCGGTGCTGCCGGGGAGTCTCGTCCATTGCGATCGACGGAATCGCTCAGGGACGTGGTCGGCGTCCTCGGGCGTGTCGTCGATCACCACGGGAATGATGAACGGAACGGAATCCGCGAAATCCATCGCTCGCTCGGCTGCCCAGGCCCATTCACGACGGAAATACCCCTCCAGCCGCCGCGTCGACGCCGCCGAGATCACTGGCATGAAATATGAGCAGTTCTTGATGTTGCGGCGGATCCGGAGATCCCAGTCGTCGCCGGCCTCGAGTCGGCGGTGATCGATCCAGACGTCGTCGATGCCGGCCTCGTTTTCGAGGAAATCCCGCAATCGGAGCGCCGCCGCCTTATCCTCATGGGTATAGCTGATGAAGATCGCCCCCGGCTTCATGCCGGCGGCACTTTCCCTACCGTCCACCGGGTGCATCGCAGCGGAATTCGGCGCGCTGCGAAAGGCGGCCGAGCTGGCGGTGCGGCTCTCGTAGCGGGCCGACAGCTCGCGGACGAACTCCGCCGGCGAGCAGGAGGCGATCTTGGTTTGCCGGCTGAAAAGCCGCAAGAACACAACGAGATCGCTGTCCCGGTTCGTCAGGCTGCCGACCAGATACTCCATCTCGGTGCGCCGCAGCGACAGTTGACGGCTCTTGGCGATGCGCAGCAGGAACCGGGACAGCCAATCCGGGAAGGCGCAGCCGATGAACAGCAAATGATTGTTGCGCAGCGCATCAAACAGGTGCTCGGCCACCGACCGCGATTGCATGTGGTGCAGGAACTCCAGCATGTCCTCTTCGGTGATCACGAAATCGGGCTGAGAGGACAGCTTGCCAAATAGGTGATACACGACCGGCTGGCGCAGCTCCTCGAGCGGGCCTGGCAGGTCCTGTGCATTCTTCGGGGAGTACGCCAGCTCGAGCGCGCGGCCGGCTTTGCGCACCTGATCGATCGCGGCGGCGAGCAGCGAGTCGAAGGTCAGGGTCACGAACAATTTGAAGCGGTCGATCCCGGCGAGCTGTAGTAATGCCTCCGGCGGAGCGAAGCGTGCCTGGTTCAAGATCGGCCGGATCTTGGGGTAGACCTCCTCCGGCACCCCGCCAGCTTGCAGGTAATGGCAGACGACGACGTTGAGGCTCGGCTCCGGCGGCAATGATGCCGCCGGTATCTCGAGACGTTCGGCCAGTTTGTCGGCGAGATACCGATAGAGCAGGATCTCGTTTCCGTTCTGCCCGACCCGCAGCAATTCTTCTCCGATGATCGGGACAACCTTGCCGTCCTCGACAAATTCGAGCAGGTCATCGAGAAAGATTTCGACGCTGCGATCCAGCATCGGTAACCCCCCGATATCAGATTCGCGCAATGGTTAATTAATATATCAGACCCCTTGCCGCAGGCAATGTGACGCAGATCACACTCTACGCCGAATAGACGAGCCGCCGATGGACCTCTCGCTCGCCTATTCCTGCGACGGAGTGGATGGCTGGCAGCCGGCGATTCGCCTATCGCGGGTTGGCCGGTGCCGATGTCCGCGCTA
This sequence comes from Alphaproteobacteria bacterium, assembly GCA_019237135.1. Lineage (GTDB taxonomy): Bacteria > Pseudomonadota > Alphaproteobacteria > ATCC43930 > CGMCC-115725 > AP-15. The sequence goes on along the minus strand of JAFAHQ010000214.1, from coordinate 5,058 downwards.
CAAGCTTCGGCGATGCTTACCGCACTTTGCCGTGCCTTTTACGCGCTGTCGACGCCGCCGCTGCGGCGGATTGTTGCTCTCTGCCTCGTCCTCGCGATATTGACTTTCGCATTACTGTGGCTTGCCGTCGCCGGGGTCCTTTACAACACAGCTTTCTTTGAATGGCGCCCGCTTAATTGGCTAGTCGACTTGATGGGTGGACTAGCCGTGTTGGGGCTAAGCTGGGTCTTCTTTCCGGCGGTGGTGACGCTGATTATGAGCTTCTTCTTCGAACGCGTCGCCTCAGCGGTCGAGGCGCTCGATTATCCCGGTCACAGCCCGCCGCGCCGGCAGCCGATCGCCGAGACCCTGGCGGCGATACTGCGTCTGACGGCGCTGACACTGATCCTCAACCTGCTGGCACTTCCAGTGTATCTACTGCTCCCCGGAATAAATCTCTTTCTCTTTGTGGTGCTGAACGGATATCTTCTGGGCCGGGAGTATTTCGAGGTGGTCGCGCTCAGACGGCTCGATGCCGCGGCGACCAGAGCGGCGCGCAACCGTTTTGGTCTTCGCGTTTTCCTCGGGGGGGTGGTAATTGCAGCCTTATTTGCCCTACCGCTCGTCAACCTCGTGGCGCCGGTGATCGCTACGGCCTTTATGCTGCATATCTTCGAGGCGCTGCCGCGCATCGAGCCGCATCCCTCGGCCCGGTCTGCGGTGTAATTCTCCCCTCAACAATGTCGATCGGTGTCCAATCCATGTTTAGTCGGAAGAAAACCGAGGCAGAGGACCGCAAAATGGCAGACGCGTCTGACGATTTGGGCATCCCGATGAAGCCCGCCCGGCCGACCGGGCCGGGGGCCAGTGCCAGTGCACCCGTCAGGGCCCCGACGATTCCGCCGCGCGCACCGGATCTGGTGCGGGCCGCCGACCCGGCTCGGCCGCCGGAGGTGACGCGCCGGCCAGGCGAACCGGGAGGTCAGCCGCGACAAAGCGAAGCCGATTTGCGCAAGCTGATCGTCGGCCGCGAGATCACGCTCTCGGGCGAGATCACCTCATGCGACAAGCTGATCGTCGAAGGCAGTGTCGAGGCCAACCTGACGAATTGCCGCGATGTCGATATCGCCGAAAGCGGTCTGTTCAAGGGCTCTGCGTCGATCGAGGAGGCCGAGATCCGCGGTCGCTTCGAGGGCAATCTCGTGGTGCGCAAGCGGCTGTTGATCAAGGCGAGCGGGCGCGTCTCGGGCACGATCCGCTATGGCCAGATCGAGATCGAGTGCGGCGGCCAGATTTCGGGTGACATCCAGGCTCAGCCGTCGTCGGAGCCTAGCGAGATTATGGTCGACGTGGCGACCGCCCGCGCCGCGAGCTGACCCCGGTTCTTTCCGCCGCCTAAGCTGGATGAGCGGGCGAGGCGGCGCACAGATAACCGATCGGCTCGGGTCCGGGATCTCGGTCAGGGGCGATTTCGTAAAGATCGACGGCCCTGCGCGCCACTACGTCGCTCCTCCCACTGGGGGCCACGCTGCGGTTCGCGCTGTGCCCCGCGGCCGAGGTGCTCGGCTGAGCGGATCCTTTAGGTATGAGTTTCCGGTTTCGCACATGAGTGTACGCGCTAGCCGCGCCTCTTGCGCTCGCGAACGCGCCTCCCTTCCATGCTGGGTGCTGCTTCGGCTTCGCGATTGTCGATGTGGTGCCGGGGGCGCCTATCAGATTCCGTGGTTGTGTGCGTCAAGTTTATAGGTAGCGTTGCTGATGCTGGGCGTGGGCGGCGTGGAGCGCCCGTGTAGCGCACCGCCGTCAGTTTCGCGGCGATGCCCTCGACAATGCAGCCGAACGAGAATGGCGTCCGCGGATTGAGGTCGCGAAAGCAACGCTGGGCGAAGCTGACAAAATCGTCACCCCCGCGATCCCCGGAACGGCCCGCCAGGGCCGGCCGTCTGGGGAGGGGGCCCAGAGGGCAACCGCTACGGCCTTGCCGCACCTGGATTCCCGCTTGCGCGCCGCTTTCGCGAGAATGACGAGAAGGAGCGGTGAGTCATTGAGCCCTCGGGTTCATTCCTTGCCACCGTTCTCTGCGCCTTGCTGCTGAAGCTCCTCCTCCCACGCTTGCCGCAGCCGCGCCTTTCTTGAATCGGGTGTGCACCGGCGGCTTGCCGCGGCCGACCTCGTAATCGCGCTTTTTCCCGGACATGGGGCTCCTGCTGTCCTTTTCGCCCGGCATGGCGCGGGCGACACGGACGCCCTCTTGCTACGGCGAAGCTCTGCCCCATATAACAGGACCGTGACAAATTATCAATTAATGAATTATCATTAAGGGCAATGCCGCGCTTACCCACACCCATGGTCCGGCGGTTTACGCTTTCCCTGCCGGTTCCCTGCCACGCCTCCGATTTTTGCCAGGCGTCGCTCCTACGTCTATGAAATCACGAGAATTTTCAGCATGTGGCGAGCCGCCGAAAGAATTTTTCCCGGATTTTTCCCATCCGGCAGGGAACCGAGAGGCGGCGTCGAGGCCAATCTGACCGATTATCGTGACGTCGAGATCGCTGAGAGCGGCCTGTTCGCGAGGTCACGGCCGACGTCGCACCCTCTGGCGCGGCGAGCTGAGCCCTGATCTTTCCGCCGATCGAATCGCGCGGCGGCCGGTATGCCGGGCGGGTGGAGGGTCGGCCAATGCCGCCGGCTCGCCAAGGCCGGCGCGCGCCGCGATCAACTCGGCCGGGCCTGTCTTGGCGCCGTAATGGCAGAGGTCGGCCACGACGCAGTCCGGACATTCGGGTTTGCGGGCCTTGCACACATATCGCCCGTGCAGGATCAGCCAATGGTGTGCATAGCGTTTGTATTCGGCGGGCGTGCACGCCTCGAGCGCGAGCTCGACCGCGAGCGGCGTCTTTCCCAGGGCGAGACCCGTGCGATTGGCGACTCGGAAGATGTGCGTGTCGACCGCGATCGTGGGTTCGCCAAAGGCCACGTTGAGCACCACATTTGCGGTTTTTCGCCCGACACCGGGGAGCGCCTCCAAGGCCGCTCGGTCGCGAGGAACCTCGCCGCAATATTGCTCAACCAGGATCCGGCTCAGCCCCATCAAGTTCTTCGCCTTGGTGCGAAAGAGCCCAATCGTGCGGATCAGCTCTATCAGCCGCTCCTCGCCGAGTGCCAGCATCTTCTCCGGCGTATCCGCAAGCGCGAACAGTGCTGGGGTCGCCTTGTTGACGCCGGTGTCAGTCGCCTGCGCCGACAGCACGACGGCAACGAGAAGGGTAAATGGGCTGATGAATTCGAGCTCGGTCTGCGGGATCGGGCGCGTCGCAGCCAGCCGTCGGTAGAACTCCCGGGTCTCGCGTTTAGAGAAAGCGCGCATCACGTCCGAGTGTAGAGAGGACGGCACCCGACGACAAACCTCGCGAGGCCCGGCGCGACGCTTTACGGTGCGCCGATCCCACCGCTATGCTCAGGCGGGATGAACCACGGTTGCGCCGCCGCCCCGCCGTCGTTCGGCAGCGTTTCTTTCGAACGCGTGCTGTTGTCGCATCGCAGCTTGCCGCCACGCGGCTTTCATCTTCTGATGCTGATCCTCGGTCTGATCAGCCTCGCGGTCGGTATCGGGTTCGTCTCGATCGGCGCATGGCCCGTGATGGGGTTCTTTGGGCTCGACGTCGCCCTCGTCTATCTCGCATTCCGTCTCAATTATCGCAGCGCCCGCCGCCGCGAAACGATCCGGCTTGCCGGCGACGCCTTCACGGTCGAGCGGGTGAGCGCGCAGGGCGATCACCGGATGTGGCGGTTCCAGCCCTTCTGGTTGCGCGTGATCCTCGAAGAGCGGGGCGATGGGTGGAACCGGCTGCTCGTCGCCTCTCATGGACGCAGCCTGCTGATCGGCGACATCGTGACACCAGCCGACCGACGCGAGCTCGCGGCGTCTATCCGCGAGGCGCTCAAACGCTGGCGAGATGGGCTCAATCCCGCAGGCGCAGCGGCGCATCAGAGACCAAGCACCTCCGTCAAGCCATAAAGTCCCGGCGGTCGACCGACGACCCAGCGAGCCGCTCGCACTGCACCTTTCGCGTAGATCGACCGGCTTGTCGCCCGGTGGATCAGCTCGAGGCGCTCGCCAGCTCCGGAGAAGACCACATGGTGGTCGCCAACCGCATCACCGCCGCGCAATGCAGCAAAGCCGATATCGCCGGTACGGCGGGGGCCGGTGATGCCGTCCCGTCCGCGCTGCTGCACTTCTTCGAACTCCACCCCGCGGCCCTTCGCCACTGCGCGGCCAAGGGCGAGTGCGGTGCCCGAAGGGGCGTCGACCTTGCCGCGATGGTGCATTTCCATGATCTCGACGTCCCAGTCCGGACCCAGCCGGCGGGCGACGTCTTCGACAAGGCCCAGCAGCAAATTAATCCCGAGGCTCATATTGGGTGCCCAGACAATCGGGACACTAAGCGCCGCCTGTCGCACCGCCTCGCTCTCCTCGGCTGAGAGTCCGGTTGTGCCGATCACCATTGCCTTTCTTAATCCAGCAGCCTGCGCGGTGTGGGTGGCGGTCGCGGCGGGCGTTGTGAATTCGATCACGACATCGCTGTCGCGGATCAATTTCTCTATGTTGTCGCCGACCGAGATGCCGAGCCGCCCGATCCCGGCGAGTTCGCCGATGTCCTGATTAACATAGCCGCTGCCCGGCTTGGCGCAGCCGCCGGCGAGCGAACACCCTTCGTTCGCCGCAATCTCGGCGATCAGCATCCTACCCATCCGGCCGCCGCATCCGACGACCCCCATCTTGGTCCCCGCCATGCTCCGCCTCCGTTCTCGGTGAGAGCGAAACGGTTACCGATCACCCAGGAAAACTCAAGTGTGGGCCGTTCCGTGCGCGACTCTCGGACAGAGCGAGGGCCGGCTGCTTTTCCCAAGCTCACGAACGGCGTTTTCTCGGCCTCTGATATCCGGTACACCCGCCCGGCATGGCGTTGCTGCGCTCTGTTGCCACGGTCGGTTCCTACACCGCGATAAGCCGGGTCTTCGGCTTTGCCCGCGACGTGTTGACGGCAGCGGTCCTCGGTACGGGGCCGGTGGCCGACG
>JAFAHQ010000085.1 GCA_019237135.1 Alphaproteobacteria bacterium | reverse complement strand
ACGCCGTCCTTGACCGTCACGTTGGCGGGAGAAACCTCGGCCCATCTCTGCGCCTTCAGCTCGGCCAGCAACTTGTCGCGGATGGCACGGTCGTCGGCGTCGGCACCGCTCGGTGATTCGTCGATCGTCATGGCGAGCGCACGCACGAGGTTTGCGCGGCTGACGATCCCGACGAGCTTGCCATCGCGCACGACCGGAACGCGCTTGATCCGGTTCGTCTCTAGCAGAAGGGCGATATCGGCAACCGGGGTCGTCTCGGCGACGGATAAGACGTCGCGCGTCATGACGTCCTTTACCTTGCCGCTATGCGACTTGATGTATTCGCCGGCGAGCTTGTTGGTCGATGCCATCATATCGAGCCACCACGCTCGGCGGCGTTCGGTCCCGGTTTCAGCGCGATGCAAGAGATCACCCTCGCTGACCATGCCGATTACTTGATTGTCCTTATCGATGACCGGGACCGCGCTGATGCCGCGCTCGGCCAGCATTCGCGCCACTGCCGTTACGGTCGCATTCTCGTCGACCGAGATCACTTCAGTCGTCATCACGTCGCTAGCGCGCATTGAATCGCCTCAGACCCTTTAACAAACACTAAGGATACCGGATCGCCTTTTTCACGCATTGACCCAGATCAACCGACCCGGGTCATGGACGCGTACCCGTCGCGACGTCGGTTTCAGGGTCGTTTGCCCCGATCGGTGATCGTCGCTTACGAAGAGGTCTCACCTACGGCGGGAACGCTAAAGCGGAAAATCGCGCCGCCCTCGGGGTTGGGCTCGGCTCGGAGCTCGCCGCCATGAGCCTCGACGATCGACCTGCAGATCGACAGACCCACACCCATCCCTTTTGCCTTTGTCGTGACGAAGGGCCGAAACAGCCGGTCGGCAATTTCCGGCGCGATGCCCGGACCGGTATCGACCACACTGATTTCGACCCTGCCCTCTTCGATCATGACGGCCGAAATCGTTAATTCGCGCCGGCCGCACCCCTCCATCGCCTCGATGGCGTTTCTGGCCAAATTGACGACGACCTGCTGAATCTGGATCCTGTCCACCGACACTTTGGGTAACCGCGGGTCGCAATGCAATTGGACATTGACCTCGCGTTCCTTGGTGCCGATCAGCGCCAGCGCGCTCGCCTCTTCGATGATCTTTCCGACATCCTCGGCGCGGGGCTCTCTCTCGCTTTTTCTAAAGAAGTCGCGCATCCGCTGAATAATTTGCGTCGTCCGTGTGACCTGCGCCAAGGCGTTGTCAATGACGTCTGCCGTCCGTTCGAGCGACCCTCGGTCCCTCCTGACCAGAAGGCGTCGGGCAGCCTGGAGATAATTGGTTGTGGCCGTCAGCGGCTGATTGATCTCGTGTACCAAGGACGAGGCCATCTCACCCATCTCGGTGAGGCGGGAAACGTGGGAAAGCTCGGATTGCAGCTCTTGAAGACGCTTCAGAGTGTGCTGGCGCTCTGTCAGATCGCGCACAAAGCCGGTGAACAGGCGATGCCCTTCGCCACGCACTTCCCCCACAGCGAGTTCGATCGGAAAAATCGAACCGTCCTTGCGCTGCCCGGTCACGACCCGGCCAACACCGATGATCCGCCTCTCGCCGGTCGCGAGGTAGCGGGCGATGTAGCTGTCATGAGCTTCGCGATAGGGCGACGGCATCAGCATGCTGACGTTGTGGCCGCGAACCTCGTCGGCGGTGTAACCGAACATGCGCTCGGCCGCGGCGCTGAAGGACTTAATGATGCCACGCTCGCCGATGATGCCATGCTCGTCGATGACAATCATGCCGTCCGGAACGGTATCGAGGATGGAGCGCAGGTGCGCTTCTGCCTCGAAGAGTGCAGCCTGAGCCCGTTTCGCTTCGGTGATGTCGCGGGCGATCTTCGCGGCACCGACGATCTGCCCGCTCTCGCCGCGGATCGGCGACACCGTCAGCGAGATTCGGATGAGACGTCCGTCCTTTCGCCGACGTTCCGTCTCGTAATGCTCGATCCGCTCGCCGCGTCCGATGCGGTCGAGGATGCCCCGCATCTCATCGGCGCGCCCCGGGGGTGTCAGAACCGAAATCGGCTGTCCGACCATCTCGGCGGCGCTGTAGCCGAAAATCCGCTCCGCCGCCTTGTTCCAACTGGTGACGACACCATCGAGCGTCTTGCTGACGATCGCGTCCTCGGATGATTCCACGATCGCCGCCATCAGGCCCTTCGCCTGCTGCTCGCGCCGGTCGGTGTCGCTCATGACCCCACTCGTGCCCGCCGCTTCCGGGCTCCGGTCGCCTGATCGGGCCCGCTGGGTTTCTATCGAGCCTAATAATTCGGATCAAGCCGGCACCGGAATTTCACGCCGCCAAAAGGCCGTCAGGTTCCCTGCCATACGGGAAACTCAGGGAAAAAACCGCCCCGCGACCGAGCTATCCGCCGAAAACCCCCGCCGGTTCAGATATTTGACGACCCGATGAGACGGCAAATTGCGCCGTCCTGAGGGAGGCGTTGACTGGTTTTTGACGCCCCAAGGGACGGCTCGGCCAAAACCTCGTCGCTAGGCCGCGGCGAGATCGGTCGGCAAGCCGAGCGTCTTGGCGGCGCCGAGCATCGCTTTTCTGAGCTTGTCCACGGCGCGCACTTCGAGCTGGCGGATGCGCTCACGCGAGACGTGAAAGCGCCGGCTCAAATCTTCGAGGGTCAGAGGTTCGTCGCGCAGCCGGCGCTCGACAAGGATCTCGCGCTCACGCGCATTGAGCCGCTCCATCGCTTCGCCGAGCAGCTTGCGCCGCTGCGCCATCTCGTCGGCCTCGGCAAGCGTCGTTTCTTGGCTCGGCCTCTCGTCGACGAGGCGATCGAGCCACTCGACCTCGCCATCCTCTGTCATTGTCATGTTCAACGATCCGTCGGCGCCGCTCATCCGACGGTTCATCTCGACGACATCCTTCTCCGGCACGTCCAGCTCGGCGGCGATCGTCGCAACCGATTCGGGCGAGAGATCGCCGGCTTCGAACTGGTCCAATCGACCCTTCAGCTCGCGCAGGTTGAAGAACAGCTTCTTTTGGGCCGCCGTCGTACCCATCTTCACGATCGAGGTGGAATGCAGGATGTGTTCCTGGATCCCCGCACGAATCCACCACATTGCGTAGGTCGCAAAGCGGAACCCGCGGTCAGGGTCGAATTTTTGCGCCGCCTGCATCAACCCGACATTCCCTTCCGCGATCAAATCGGCGACCGGCAGGCCGTACCCCGCAAAGCCGCGGGCGATTTTGATCACCAGGCGCAGATGGCTGCCGACGAGTTCCCGCAGGGCTGCTTCGTCGCGATGATCTCGCCACGCGAGAGCGAGTTCTTGCTCACGCTCCGGGCTCAGCATAGGGAACCGTTTAGCGTCGGTCAGCAGATGGGCGAGCGCGTCGCCTCTGATTTCACCCAATGTTGTTACTGTCATCTCAGCTCGCTTGCGCGCCGGCGAACAGAAAGACCGCTCTCCTCGGAGACCTCCGGGAGCTCGGTCCGGGTAATTTCAACGGGATTTGCGTGGTGCCGGGCGCGAGGCACATGTGGGGATATAGGCAGAATCTTCAAGGCCTGACACTTCTATTACGGTCGGACGCCTTAAGAATACATTGATTTATGTCAAAATAGCGGGCTGCTCGCCCTCGCGTCCGATCACCTTGTCCCGCCTGCGGTCAGCCCGTTCGAGCGCATGAAGCGGATGACTGATCGCGACGGGCACGCCGCCGTCGCCTCGAACACAGCGCCACCCCTGATGGGCAATTCCGGTTATGAGGAATCCTAAACCGACGGCTTAAAACTCTCGTTTGTCGGACGGTTCTGCAAGCACCACCTCGAAGGTCGACAGCGAGGGCGAGCTCGACTGCGATACTCGCCGGAGGTGAGGAGACCTCAAATGACGACGATCGAGTTGACGAAGGCTCGGGGCAGCCCGCGGCGGGTCGCGAGCTATCTGAGCGACAAACCATTTTGGCAGGAGTGACACACATGCAGACGACATCGAAGCAAACTTCGGCGCGCCAGGACGGAGCCCTGTTCCGCACCGCACGGGCTGTCGGCAGATGGCTCACGCGGGCGGTCAACGCGATCGGGCAGCCTTATGCGAAGCCCGAGGACGACCATTGGACCGACTGGCCGCGCTTCCCGCCATTCTGAGCCGCGGAAGGGCAGAAAGAGAGAGTCTGCGCAATGACCAGCTATGACGACTTGCCGTATGTCGAGGCTGAGCTGAATTACCTCGCACCGATAGCGGAGCGGCCCCGTTACTACGCCTACGACCCGGGGCCGGGCGTACCGCGCTCGAACATGGCGCACGAAGCGCACCGGGTGCGCATTCACGACATGCGGCCGATCCAATCGCAGATCTCGCTCGACCGTCAGGGCTTCGCTCTGTTGGAGCAACGCAGCGCGGTGCGCGATTTCTGGGACGAAGACGAAATCCGCCGGGTTTACTACCCGGAAGCCGAGCGCCTCATCGCCGCGGTAACTGGGGCGAGCCGCGTGTTCATCTTCGACCACACGTTGCGCCGCCGCATCCCCGGTACGATTGACCGCACGCGCGACGCGCCGCGCCAGCCGGCGACGTTCGTGCATGTCGACCACACCGCCAAGTCCGGCCCGCAGCGGGTGCGGGACCTGCTGCCGGACGACGCCGAGGAATTGCTGCGGGGCCGGGTACAGGTGATCAATCTGTGGCGGCCGATCCTTGGGCCGCTGCGCGATGCGCCGCTCGCCGTGTGTGATGCCGCCACAGTCGCCGCCGCCGATCTCGTGCCGTCGGATCTCGTCTACCGCGACCGGCTCGGCGAGACCTATGGGGTCACCTACAATGCGGCGCACCGCTGGTTCTATGCGGCGGAAATGCGGGTAGATGAGGCGCTACTACTGAAGTGCTGCGACACGATGACCGATGGACGCGCGCGCTTCATGCCGCACACGTCGTTCACCGACCCGACGACCCCGCCCGACGCGCCGGCGCGTGAAAGCATCGAGCTGCGCACGCTCGTCTTTCATCCGGCGTGACCGTCAGACCTGGTTATCGCGAAGGCATTTCGGTACTTCGGTCTACATGGACGCTGTCGGTTTGGCCGATTAGCGGATCCACGACGGCCGCTTCAGCGTCAATGGCAGCCCCCGACGCCGCGCCGAGCGCGATGACCCGCTGGCGTAGGGCATCGGCGATTCGCTCCTCGTCGGTCCGGCCGGTGCCGGCGCCGCGCAGGATCTCGACCGGCTCGGGAGAGGCGAAAACCACCGTGATCGGGTGGATTCTGGGGACGCGGCGCCCGCGGGGCAGCGCCTCGAACGCGCCCTTGATAAGGGCCGGGACGGCCGGGGCGCCGCTGCGCAGCAAGAGCTGCCCGACACCCGGCAGGAAACGCTGCAGCATTCCATCCGGAGAGCGCCACGCTTCGGGGAACCAGACCTGCACCTGGCCTGCCTTCAGCACCCGCCGGGCACTTTCGAGCACCGCGCCCGGATGGTTCGCATCGACCGGAAAGACGTGCATGGCCCGGCAGAACAGGCGATTGAGCGGGTTGGAGAACATTCGCACCGCGTCGCCTGCCCAATAAAGACGCCGGAAGCCCGACCACGGCAGCGCCGCGCCGATCACCAGCCCATCGAGATCGCTGACGTGGTTGGGCGTAATCACGAACGCGCCCGTCTCGGGCAATTTCGCGGTGCCGATAACGCGGAGCCGGAACAACCCGCGCATGACCAGCCGGTTGAGCGCGTATAGCACCAGGGCGAGCGCCGCTAGCAACGGGCCCGTCGGAGCGAGCCAGCGTTCGAAATCGGTCGCCATCGCCGGTTCTTCATGTAACGGCGCACGGGCTCCGCTCCGCCGCTCGATCGCTAAGAACAGCAGCTCGCGAATTGTCCGGATGCCGGCGATGTCGGGCTCCGAGAGTTGAATGTCCAGCCGGTCCTGCAGGGCGACGGCAATTTCCATCCAGCCGAATGAATCCACGTTCAGATCGAGGGCGAGATCGACATCGAGGTCGAGTGCTTCGTCCGGATAACGCTCGCGCAGCAGGGCCCAGATGGCTTCCGCTGTCGGGTCGCGCAACAACGCCAGATCGTCCGGCGTCAACGCATGCGCGGCGCGCCGGTTACCTCCGATAAGCGCCTCGGCGTAGAGTGCCGGCAGCAGGAAGCGCTGGTATTTCCCGAGGCGGGTCCGCGGTAATGGCTGGTCGGTCAGCGCGAACCCCGATAATCGCTGCCAGGAAGGGAGGTCGCGCGCCTTTTCCGCAAGGATCACGCGAATGCCATCGCGTAGGTTCGTCGCTCCACGGTCATGTAGCTTGGCGCGATCCGGGCGCACCAGCGCGACGAGCGCGCCTTTGTCCTCCAGCACGGCCATCTCTGCGATTTCCGGGGCGCCGCCATAGATCGGCTCCAAATCTTCGGGGGCGACCTTCTTGCCGCCGCCCAACACGATGACCTCCTTCTCCCGGCCGGTGACGAACAAGAAACCGTCGCGATCGACAAAGCCAAGATCGCCCGTTCGGTACCAACCATCAGCCGTGAACGCCGCCTGATTGGCTTCGGGATTGTCGAGGTAGCCCTTCGTGATCGAGCTGCCATGCAGCTCGATCTCCCCGATTCCTTCTTCATCGGGGTCGGCGATACGGACCTCCCCGTCGGCGAGAGGCCGCCCGACGCTGCCTGGACGCCGCGCGTCCGGCCGGTTGCCAGTGAACAACGAGGCAGTCTCCGCCAGCCCATACCCTGACAGCACGGTCCAGCCAAGGGCCTCGAGGCGGTCCTCGGTTTCCTTCTCTAGTCGTGATCCACCCGAAACCAGCAGACGCAGGCGCGCGGCGATTCCTCGCCGAACCGGGGCAAACAACAGTCGTCCCAAGCGCAGCCCGGTCGAGCGCTGCACAAGGCTCGCCGATTGGAGCAGCGCGCGCCACAGGAACCGCGCCGTCCGGCCGTGCGTCGAAACGCGCGTTTCGAGCGCCGTCCAGATCGCGTCGTAGAGGCGCGGCACACCGATGATCGTAGTGACCTCAGCCTCGCGCATGGCCCTCACCAGCAGCGGGCCGGCCGTTCCGCCCGGCAAGACGATCGCGGTTCCGATCGTCAAGGTGGTCAGCATGCCGACGATAAACGGGTAGGCGTGGTGCAACGGCAGCGGCAACAGCGCGCGGTCCTGCGGGCCGACGACATTCAGTTTCTGCAAAGCCTCAACATTAGTCGCAATATTGCGGTGGGTCAGGAAGAATGCCTTTGGCGAGCCGGTGGTGCCGGAGGTCCAGGACAACAGCGCCGGCTCGTCGGGAGTCGGCAGATCCTCGGTTCGCTCGCCCAGCAGCGACGCCCAACCTGTCGCAGTTCCCTCGGAGCATTCGGCTCCATCGAGCAGAACGACTCTGACGGCGTGCTTACGCAGGATTTCGCCGTCGGCTTCCAGGTGATGCGCCGTGGTGAAGATTGCTCGAGGGGTGCTGGAGACCAGCGCCGCGTCCAACTGCTCGGCGTCGGCCAGATCATCGATCGGCACCACCACGCCGCCGACCGTCAGGACCGCGAGGGCCCCGACGATCCACACCGGAGAGTTGGGCCCCCATAAGGCGACCCGCGCGCTCCCACCGATCCCGGCGTCGCGCAACCCGCCGGCCAAACGCCGCGCCTTGTCGGCGACGGTCGCGCTGTCCCAGGTCTCACTGCCTTCCGCCCCAAACGCGATGACCGCCGGATGTCGGTCGCGCAATGTCAGGCCGCTAAGTAAGCCGCCGATATTCCACGAATCAGTCACGGGAGGCTCATGGAATGTCCGCGACGACATTCTGCTCCTTAACGGACACACGAAGGGTCGGCATCGGCAGCTCGGAGACGAACACCTTCAGATAAGTCTGATCGACATATGGTCTTGCCCCGATTGGCATAAAGCCTCGATAGGGCTTAGATGCGATACCCCCTTCAGGATATGCCGCGTTGATTTACATCAAAAGCCGATGTCGTGCGCGCGGATAGGCTGGCCCCATCACGAGAGGAGCAAAGGATGAGAGCAAGAGATGTGATGGTCAGAAGCGTGGTGACCACGACACCGGAAACGACAGTCGAAAAGGTTGCGAGGCTTATGATCAATCTTCGCATCAGCGGAGTTCCCGTCCTCAACAAGAACGGACGGCTTGTGGGAATCGTCACCGAAGGTGATCTTCTGCGCCGGGCGGAGACTGGAACCGAGCACCGACGCTCGCGTTGGAGCGAGTGGTTTTCGACAAACTCCCGATTGGCGGCGGAATACATCAAGTCGCACGCCCGGCGGGTGGAGGACGTCATGACCCGCGAGGTCGTCAGCGTCGGGGAGTTGGCGAGCCTCGGCGAGATCGCCGAGTTGATGGAAACAAAGCGGATCAAGCGGGTCCCGGTCGCGCATGACGGCAAGATCATCGGCATCGTCAGCCGCGCAGACCTGCTGCAGGTGTTGGCCAGCGGCGGCGCCACACCCGCCAACGAAGATAGCGACCGCCTGATCCGCGAGCGATTGCTCGCCGAGCTGCGCAAGCAAGAATGGGCGAGCCCGACCGAATCTAGTGTCATCGTCTCGGACGGTGTCGTGCATTTCTGGGGGACCGTCGCATCGGAGCAGGAAAGAACAGCGCTCCGCGTTGTCGCCGAAAACATCCCCGGTGTCCGCAGCATCGAGGATCATACGAGTTCGGGGCCGCGCTACTTGACGCCGCTATTCCCGGCGGCCTGAAGCAAGCAACAGACGAGGCGTTCCTGCTCGGTGGCATAACCGAAACGGGTACAAGTGTTACAAAGTATTAGTGGCGGCTTCGTGTGCAGCCTTTGCCGCGGGGGTGACGACTAACACCTCAGCAATGGCCGACGATCAGCGCGATATAATTGATTTCCTGAGCAAGCCCTCCTCGTATGGGGCGGCCATCGAGCGGGTCGATGTCATCGAAACCCATGCGTCGCTGGTCTTTCTCGCCGGCGACCACGCTTACAAGCTCAAACGCGCGGTAAAATATCCGTATCTCGATTTCTCTACGGCTGCGCTCCGTCGGGTAGCGTGCGAGGCGGAACTCGCTCTCAACCGCCGCACGGCGCCTGACCTTTATCTCGAGGTACGAGCGCTGACCCGCACCGCGAATGCCGGGGTCGGCTTTGGGACTGAGGGTCGCACGGTCGATTGGGTCGTGGTGATGCGGCGATTCGATCAGGCGGTGCTGTTCGACGAACTCGCCAAGACTGGTCGGTTGAATGCTTCCCTGATGACCGAGCTCGCCGCGCATATCGCTGATTTCCACCAATCAGCCGAATCGCGTCCTGATCACGGCGGCGCTGCGGCGCTGGCTGCTGTCGCCGAGACGAACCATACCTGCCTGATCGCGGCGCGACAGGCGAGCTTTGCCCCTGACCGCATTGCCGAGATCAGGCAGAGATCATTGGAGCTGCTCGCTGCCGTCGGCGCCTTGCTCGACCGGCGGCGCGCCGCGGGAAAAGTGCGGCGCTGCCACGGCGACCTGCACCTCCGCAATGTGTGTCTATTCGAAGGCAGGCCGACGTTGTTCGATTGCCTCGAATTCTCGGACGAACTCGCTTCTGTCGACGTCCTTTATGACCTTGCCTTCCTGTTGATGGATCTCGAGCACCGCGGCCTTGCGGATTTTGCCAACCTCGTGTTGAACCGCTATCTCGATTTGACCGATGAGGACGACGGGCTTGCCGCGATGCCGCTCTTTCTGTCGTCGCGCGCGGCGATTCGGGCGCACGTCATGGCAGCCGCGATGGAGCGTGCGGGGCAGTCCCGGGCGAAACCAGAAATGGCTGTCGAAGCGCGTAGCTACCTCGATCTCAGCGGTCTATTGCTGCGGCCGCGATCCTGCCGTCTGGTTGCGATCGGTGGCCTCAGCGGCACCGGCAAATCCACCCTTGCCGCAGCCCTGGCGCCAAGCCTCGGTGCGCGGGTCCTGCGCAGCGACGTGATCCGCAAACGTCTGTTCGGGGTCGCCCCCGAAACGCGGCTACCGACCAGCGCCTATACGTCGCAGGTGTCACACCGCGTCTATCAGATGTTGCACCGGAAGGCGGCAGATGCGCTCGCCGCGGGATATTCGGTGATTATCGACGCCGTATCGCTGAAGCCCACGGAGCGTCGCTCATTTCTCGCAGTCGCCGAGACAGCTGGCGTCCCGTTTACCGGTGTCTGGCTCGTGGCTCCGACATCCGCGATGGATCGGCGACTGCGCGCCCGGCGCCGTGATGCCTCCGACGCGTCTCCGGAGGTCCTCATGCAGCAGCTCCGACAAGATCCGGGTGTGGTGGATTGGGTTCGCATCGATGCGGGTACCGGCCCGGCGGATTGCCTATCCGCCGCGCGCCGGGCTCTCGGGCTCGGCTGAAAAGGCAGCGCCAATCAGGCCTCGCGCGTCCAGTTGACTCGCACGAAATACCCGTCCTTCTCGAAATCGTCCTCGATCTCGCCGTGAAAAGCACGCTTGAGGGCGTCGCCAATGCGGCGCGGCAGGTGGATGTCCGTTGTGTTGATCACGACCCCCCGCGCATCCTCCTCAATGCTGATGATCCGGTTGAGCGGATGCTCCTTCTTCTCCGCCTCCTCCTGATGGCGGGCCAGGTGGATCATTTCCTCCTTGTGCTGACGGGCGAAATCACCTCGCAGCGTGACGATGCCGGCGGGATATTTGTCGTTGATGCGGCGGCAGGCCGCGCACAGCTCCTCCGCAGCGCCTTCTGCCCTGGCCACCCACCGCCAGCGCCCCTCGTGATAAACCGCGCCGCATTGCGGGCAGACCGTGCCCTCATGCAGCTTTCGCTGACGCTGGTATGGATCGAGGATGTGATCCTGTTGGGCGCGCCCTGAAATGCGGCGCGTTGATCTTGGGCTCTGCGGCCTTAGGTTCGATTGCTTCATATCGGCTCCGTGCGATGCAAGCCAAAACACTGTCGCACGTCCGGCCGGCTGATCCATTGACCTCGGTCAATGGAGAATCCCCGTCGCCTACCGATCATTCGATCTGGTGCTCGACCGGCTGGCGCCAGCGCTTGGTCCGGCCGCGGGCAAGCTTCGCTTCGCGACGCCGTTCGCGGGAAGCCAACGTCGGGCGTGTCGGAACGCGCTGTTTCCCGGGCTCGGCTGCTCGACCAATCAGATCGATTAGCCTTTGATAGGCGTCCTGGCGATTGCGTTCCTGCGTGCGGAAACGTCGCGCGATAACGATGACGACGCCGTCGGCGGTCATCCGCCGTCCGGCGAGCAGGCGCAGCCGTGCGCGCGTCGCTTCGTCGAGGCGCGGCGACCGTGCGGCATCGAAGCGAAGCTGGACCGCGGTGGCGACCTTGTTGACGTTTTGTCCACCGGGGCCGCCGGCGCGGACGAAGACCTCTTCGATCTCGTCCTCGTCGATCGCGATGCGGTTGGTGATCGGGGTCATTTTCTGCGGCCCGCCTCAGCCCTTGACGCAGATCAGGGGTTCGAGCGTGGCGACCTTGCGCGAGAGGCCGGCGAGGTGCGCCGCCTCGACGACGGCCGTGCTGTCCTTGTAGGCGCCAGGGGCCTCTTCGGCAACGCCGCGCATCGACGGGCTTTTGATAATGATGCCGCGCTCACGGAGGTCGTCGACCACCTGGCGGCCGCGCCACTGCTTCAGCGCCTGATGCCGGCTCAAACGCCTGCCAGCGCCGTGGCAGGACGAGGCGAAGGCATGCTCGGGGCGCAGCGCCGGCCCGACCATGATCGCCGAAGGGGTGCCCATGCTGCCGCCGATGAACACCGGCTGGCCGGTGGCAGCGAAAGCCTCGGGCAGATCCGGGTGATCCGCCCCAAAAGCCCGTGTGGCGCCTTTGCGGTGGACGAACAGGCGCCGGCGCTTGCCGGCAACCTCGTGCTCTTCTTCCTTGCAGGTGTTGTGCGAGACGTCGAACAGCACGGGAAGTGAGGCTTCGGGAAAGAAATGCGCAACGACCCGGCGGGTCAGATGCGTGAGGATCTGGCGGTTGGCGAGGGCGCAATTGATGCCCGCGCGCATGGCGCCGAGATAGCGCTGTCCGAGCTCGGAGCGGATAGGCGCGCAAGCAAGCTCGAGATCAGGCAGTGCAATGCCGTGCGCGGGGGCCGCCAAGGCCATCTCGCGCAGGAATTCGGTGCCGATCTGGTGGCCGAGGCCGCGCGAGCCGCAATGAATGCTGACGACAACATCGCCGAGGGCCAGGCCGAACGCTGCGGCAACGCCATCGTCCGAGATCGCCGTCACCTCCTGCACTTCGAGATAGTGGTTGCCCGAGCCCAGCGTGCCCATCTCCTCGCGCTGACGGTGTCGCGCGCGATGCGACACCGCCTCGGGTCGTGCGCCGGGGGTGCAGCCATGCTCCTCGATCCGGTCGAGATCCTCGGCGCGGCCGTAGCCTTGCTCTACTGCCCAACGCGCGCCGCCTTCGAGCATGCGATCCATCGCGATTTCGTCGAGCACGATCTTGCCCGTGCTACCGACACCGGCGGGGATCGTGCGGAACAGACTATCGGCGAATGCCTCTCTGGACGGTTCCAGATCCTGCCGTTTGAGACCCGTCAACAAGGTGCGTACACCGCAGGAGATGTCGAATCCGACGCCGCCGGCCGATACGACCCCGCCGGCATCGGCGTCGAAGGCGGCGACCCCGCCGATCGGAAAGCCGTAGCCCCAATGCGCGTCCGGCATCGCATAGGCAGCGTCGACGATACCCGGCAGGCACGCCACATGACCGGTCTGTTCGAGCACCTTTTCGTCCATCTCGGCAATGAGCCCCTCGTCCCCGTAAAGCACGGTGGGCACGCGCCTCTCGCCCTCGGGATCGAGGCGCCATTCCCAATTCGAAATACGATGCAATCGCGAAAGGTCCATCGGTTCTTCCGTTTGCTCAGACGTCGACGATACATTGCGCGACCCAGGCGCCGTCGTCGCGAACGGCGACCTTCAGCGCCGTCAGTGTCGCCCCTTTGGGCTCCGCTGCCGGCATGTGGCGCGCGCGGTCGACCGGCTCGCCCCAGGCCCGTCCATAAAGGCGGTTACCCTCGATCGACACGGCAAAGCGGCCGAAAACCACTCGCCGGACCGCCATCTCATAGATCAGGGCATTGAGCCAATCGAGCAGCAGATAAGTGTCTTCGGGCGCCTCGCAAGTCACCTCAATAGCTTGCTGCAGGGCGATACAGGTGGGATCGGTAACGGCGGAAGTGAGCGCGAGCGCAGCCTGCTCGAAGGCAGCATCGCGCGTCGGGCCGACGCCACGGACACCGACGTCGGCGCCGTGCGCAAACAGCTCGGCATGCGGTTCGACGGCAGATCCTTCCGTCGGCTTTGTCATCCATCGCTCCAGTCTGCGCTGCCAATGATAAAAGAGCGGCGTTCGATCCCGCGCATTGATCCAGTGAATCGCGGGCGATCAAAGGCGTAAACCGAAGATCCATCCCATGCAGCTTTACGACATCGTCGCGACGTCACAGAGGGTGCGTGAGACGAACGCTCGCTCCGGCAAGATTCGGCACCTTGCCGCCTGCCTGCGGCGCGTCGAGCCGGATGAAATCGAGACAGCCACCGCACTTCTCTCAGGCGAGCCGCGGCAGGGTCGCATCGGGCTCGGCCCGGCAACGCTGCATGCGGCAATGCCATCGGATGCGGCACCCGCGCCGAAGCTGACGCTCGCAGAGGTCGACGCAGTGCTCGGCCGCATCGCGCAGACGAGCGGTGCCGGCTCGGTGACGGATCGGGCGCGCCTGATCGGCGAACTTTTTGCCCGCGCCACAAAAGACGAGCAGGATTTCCTGCTGCGTGTCCTGCTGGGCGAGTTGCGCCAAGGTGCGGTCGAAGGGCTGATGGTCGAAGCCGTCGCGCAAGCGGCGGAACTTCCCATTGACCAGATCCGGGGTGCGCTGATGGTATCCGGGGATCTTCGCGCGGTCGCGACGGCGGCGTTGACCGACGGGCGACAAGGGCTCGCTCGAATGACTGTCCGGCTGTTCCAGCCTCTGAAGCCGATGCTCGCGCAGACAGCCGAGGACAGCCGCAAAGCGCTGAAGCAGCTGGGAAAGGCTGCCTTCGAATACAAGCTCGACGGCGCGCGCATCCAAGCCCACAAAGAGGGCGGCGACGTGCGCATCTTCACACGCTACCTCAACGACGTTACCGCCGCGCTGCCCGAGATCGTCGAGGCCGTCCGCGGGCTCGCGGTGCGCAGCTTGATCCTCGACGGCGAAGCGCTCGCCTGTCACCCTGACGGCAGGCCGCGACCGTTTCAGGTGACGATGCGCCGCTTTGGCCGAAAGCTCGATGTCGAGCGTCTGCGCGAGAACATCCCGCTCTACCCCTTCTTCTTTGACTGCCTCTATATCGAGGACACCGCCGTGCTCGACCGGCCCGCTACGCAGCGCTTTGCAGCGCTCGCCGGCGCGGTGCCCGAGAGCTTGCTGGTTCCACGGCGCGCCACCGAAGACAAGCGCGAGGCCGAGGCTTTCTTGGAGGCGGCGCTCGCAGCCGGCCACGAGGGGGTCATGGCCAAGGCTCTCGACGCGCCGTATGAGGCGGGTGCACGCGGCGGCAGCTGGCTCAAGATCAAGCCCGCGGTCACGCTCGATCTGGTGGTGCTCGCTGCCGAATGGGGCCACGGCAGGCGCGCCGGCTGGCTCAGCAATCTGCATCTCGGCGCGCGTTCCCCAACGACCGGCGGGTTCGTGATGCTGGGGAAGACGTTCAAGGGCATGACGGACGAGATGCTGGCGTGGCAGACCGCAGAGTTGTGCAAGCTTGCCATCACCAACGATCGATACGCGGTTTACGTCGAGCCAAAGCTCGTGGTCGAGATCGCCTTCAACGACATCCAGGCGAGCCCCCATTACCCCGGCGGGCTCGCCTTGCGCTTTGCCCGCGTCAAGCGCTACCGCCCGGACAAGAAGGCCGAAGAGGCCGACACGATCGAGACGGTCCGCGCCCTCTACGAACGACGCCTTGGTATGGAAAGTTGAGCCGAGGTAACGCCGCCCCGACGGAACCGCCGAGCGGGCGGAACGGTCAGAAGCAAGCTCTCACAATGTTCGACTGGCCGCGCCGCTCTCGGTGAAGCATGACGCGCGGGCGAGCAGATCGGTCACCTCGGCATCGCTCATTTGATGGAAATCGCGGTAATAGAAGCCGATTGCCCCGAGCCCGATCGGCGTCTCGAGGCAGACGGCCTCGTCGGCTTCCTCGCTCAAGGCTGCAAGTGTATCTGGCGGTGCTACCGGCACTGCGAGAACCAGCCGCGCCGGGCCGCGGCGCCGCACGGCCCGCAACGCGACCCGCATTGTCGCACCGGTAGCGATGCCGTCATCGACGACGACCGCCGTACACCCAGTAACGTCCACAGCAGGGCGGCCTTCGCAATACGATCTCCGGCGGCGCTCGATTTCTTCGAGTTGACGGGCGGTCTCCTCCTCGATGTAGCTGTCCGGAACACCCAGGCTCGCGGCTAAATCCCGGTCTATGAAAATCTGATGGCCTGCGCCATCGGTAACCGCGCCGAGGGCCAGCTCGGGCTGCCAGGGGACCCCGATCTTCCGCACGAGCACAATATCGAGCGGCGCATCGAGGGTGCGGGCAATCTCGAAGCCGACCGCGACACCGCCGCGCGGCAACGCCAGCACCACCGGCTGCCGGTCTTTCAGATGCAGGAGCTTGTCGGCCAGCCGGCGGCCGGCCTCGCTGCGATCTTCGAACTTCATGTTCCGACCTCTCCAAGATGATCGGAGAACCATCCGCGGGCGTACTCGACCACAGCCTTGAGCGTCCCGGGCTATAGAGCGGATTTGTTGGGGTCGACGAGGGCCCATTGCTCTGGCGTCGTGCACTGACTTCGGCCGTCAGATCCGCTCCCACAGACCAGTTTCCTCGTCGAGGCGATCCAGCTCAATACCGCTGAAATCGAAGCGTGAAACAATGCCCACAACCGTGTCCCCGTCGACGATCGGCACATGGCGATAGCGTCCGTCCTCCATCAGCCGCAACGCTTCGATCGCCGTCCTGCCGGGCGGCATCGTGTCGGGATCACGTGTCATAACCTCGGCCAATTTCGTCCTGGCCGGACTTTTTCCCTCGGCCAGCACGCGGTGAACGGCATCACGCCCCGTAAAGATGCCCAATAGGCGATGATCGCCTTCGGTTACCAGGACGGCGCCGATGCGGCGGTCGCGCATACATCGGCAGGCGTCTCTCACTGTGGCGCTCGCTGGAAGCGTGGCCGGTTCCCGGTTCCTGACGATGTCCGACATCGTTCTCATGATCATGCTCTATGTTTGAGTGACGGAATTCCCGGTTCAGCTTCGAAATCTATCGTTTTTACCTCGATCAGGCCGGCATGTATTCTCCAGTCGCGAATGCCCTCGATCTCCGCGAATTGCTTCTTTGCCACTTCGACCGCGTCTTCGGCGCTGGGCGCCGATCGAATGGTGATCGACCGCTGGCAGCAGCGGAACAGCTTATCGTTTCTGGGGATTTCATTCATAAAACACACGCGATAGCTCGGCATCTGTCGCGCTCCTAGATCCGGTTGCAGAACCATAATGAGGCGACAATCGACAGGCCCGGATGATCTGCATCAATGCACACAGCAGACGTGTGCCTGGCCAAAGCGCGACGGCGAATTCAGGACATACGTAGTTCTGCGTACGTGGAATTCCGTAGGTAAAACTCCGGATTTCGCAGGCCGACCGCGGCTGGCCATTCTAGCCTCCGGTAAAGCTGAGGAGGCCGAAATGTACAGACAGCTGACGGGCGTGCCCCAATTACTGCATGGCGGTCCAAGCATCCCCGAGATCGCACGCTCGGGTCAACTCGACGCGCTGATCGCGCTCGAGGCGATCGGCACCCGGTTGCGGTTTTCGCGCAATCAGGAGATCTATGCCCAGGGTGAAGGCGGCGGCTCCTGGTACAAAGTCATTAGCGGCACCGTGCGCCTCAGCAAGCTACGCTCGGATGGACGCCGGAATATCGCCGAGTTCTGCTTCAGCGGCGACGGGTTTGGCCTGGACAAAGCCGACGAGCGCAGCTTTTCGGCCGAAGCGGTCGAAGATGTCACGGTGATGCGGTATCCATCCGCGGCGACCGAGCGGCTTATCGAAGAAAACCTGGCAGTGGCCCGACTGCTGCGCGACATGGCTCTAAAGTGCCTTGCGGCTGCGCAACGCCGTTTGATGATCCTCGGCCGCATGACGGCGACCGAGCGCGTCGTCTCCTTCTTGCTCGAACTATCCGCGCGCAATGACGATGCAAAGCATGCCGAGCTGCCGATGTGCCGTTGCGATATCGGCGATTATCTCGGGATCACCATAGAGACAGTGTGCCGGGTGTTGTCGGATCTGAGGCGGCGCGGCGTGATTGAGGTCTCTCCACATTCGATCACACTGCTCGACCGTTTCGCGCTAGAGGCGATCGGCGAAGATTGACGGAAGGAAGGACCAAGGCGATCAGCGACTAGCGCGCAGAGTGGCTGCAGCAAGGATCGATCGTCATCCCTGTTAGCGGCGTTAGCGGCCGAGAATCAGGGGGTAGGTGGTCAACAGAATTTCAGCGACGATCAGCAACACGATATACCATTCGACGCGCAGGCTGCTTCGGGTCTGCACCAGGCCGAGTAGGGTTTCGACGGTGCGCGAGATGACGTCGAGCTTGCGGTCGAGAGCGCGGTCGCGGTCGCGCAGCTCGTATTCCTCCGCGAGGCGCACATAAAGGCGTTCGAGTTCGGGATGGTCCCACAGCAGCTCGGGCTTTTCGCCGGTTTCGACGCGGCCGACCATTTTCTGCTGCATCAGCAGCACATCGCCGATGTGGCGCAGCAGCTCTTTACTGCGCGCCCCGGCACGGCCCTTTTCCCGCAACGTTGCGGCGAGCGGCTCGATGCCGTCGAAGATGTCAGCGATCCTCGTCTCGTAATGCGACAGAACCAAGCTCTTAGCGAGGACGTCGGCGACCACCTGCAGTCGCTCGGTCGTCTTTTCGCGGAGTAGGATGTTGCCGGTAAGGTCGACCGGTTGGTCTGCCTCCGGTCGGACCAGTAGCCGCGCCTCGTCGCGTTCGGGGATAGGCAGAGGCGCGGTAACCAAAGGTCTCAGCGAAGCAACAAAATTGTCTAGTTCCGCGGTCGGCGAGCCAAAAAGGACGCCTGCGCCATAGCGGAACAGCACAGCCACACCACCGCCGGGAATGTCGATGGTCAGCGGGGCGAGGGCGATCGGCTCGTTGCGTTCGAGCGCCCGCGTGTCCAAACGCTCCCCGAGCAACAGGGCGCGGACCGGCACCACCTCGACCGTATCGGCGGGCAGCTCCGCAACGGACCCGGTGGTCGTGCCCCTCTCTTCTGTCTCACTGCTGGTGAGCTCGGTCATCTTCCCTAACGAAGTGGTTACGATGCCACGCCCCAGCAAATTAGCGAGCGACGTTATCCCGGTTGCAAGCTCAACGCGACCTTGCGGAAGCGTTCGAGCGCGGCTTCCAGATTCTCGACGATCTCGGCCGCGATCTCGTCCGGTAGCGGTAGGAAATCGGGGTCGACGAGCGCATCGTCCTTGAGCCAGAAGATGTCGAGATTGACCTTGTCGCGGGCGACGAGTTCGGAATAGGCGAAACACCGGAAGCGTTCGGTTTCGGCATGCTCGTGCCGCCGCCCTGATTTGTAACAGGCAGCGAAATCGTCGAGATCGGCCCGCACCATCGGCCGCTCTTTCAGTGTGAAGCGCTGGTTGGTACGCAGATCGTAGATCCACAGCTCCTTCGTGTTCGGCTCGGCCGAGACCCGCTTTTTGTCGAAGAACAACACGTTTGCTTTGACGCCCTGCTTGTAAAAAATGCCAGTCGGAAGTCGCAGCAGCGTATGGAAATCGAAATTGTGCAATAGCCGGCGGCGGATCGTCACGCCGGCGCCGCCTTCGAACAGCACGTTGTCGGGCAGCACTACCGCCGCCTGGCCATCCTCGGCGAGAATGGTCATGACGTGCTGGAGAAAATTCAGTTGCTTGTTGGAGGTGGTGACG
>JAFAHQ010000196.1 GCA_019237135.1 Alphaproteobacteria bacterium | reverse complement strand
TTTCCGACCACGCATGCGCTGCGGATCGTGCGCGGCATCCTGCTCAAGGGCAATGGTGCTACGGAGATCCTTCCCGAGCTGTGGCCGATCGCCGCCTTTACACTGGTGGTGGGCGCAATCGCGATCTGGTATTACCGGGAGACGCTTGATTGAGCCAGCTCAGAGCTGGGCCTCGAGGAACCGCAGCAACCTTGGGCCGACATAGGCGCCAAAGCTGCCGTTCTCCTCGACCGGGTCGACGCTCCAGAAATGCCCCGCACCCGGCACCACAATCGTGCGCGCAAAAAAGCCCGCCTGCTTGAGCGCGGTCAGGAACCGCTCCGACTGCGTCGCCGGGTCGACGATGTCGTCTTCGCGGCCATAGATCAGCAGAAAGCGCGTACCGTTCTTGTCCACCGTGGCATAGCTCAGCGGCGACGCCTCGAAGAATATTCTGCGGCTGATCATTGGCGGGCCACCGAGTAATTTCTCGGTGACCGAGTCGCGTGGGCGCGTGATCTGGTCGTGTTCCCATTGCGCCGCCATGTCGTAGAAGCCGATGACCGCTTTGACCCCGGCCATCCGCTGGGGCTCGGGCAAGACAACACCCGCCGATGCAGCCCAAACCACCCGGAAGAATGGCGACGAACCAGCGGCGCTCTTGTCGAAGGGACTGCGCCAAAGCGGCTGGCGTGGCGAGCCCGTGCCCCGAAGTCGAGCCGATGCTCTACCCCGGTATTAGGCGTCGGCGCAACGCTATCAGAGTGATCAGAGGAATGACCAGCAGTGCAAGCGCGGCGGGTTCCGGAACGACCGCTGGGTCATAACCGATGACATCCATCAAAATCTCATCGCCTACAGTAAACGGCTCTTCTTGACCGCGGCTCAGAGAGTGATTGAACGCGTCCGGGGTCAGTCCCAACCAGTCACTGAGATCGCCCCCACCAGTGCCATTGAATGTATTGATATTCGTATTGCCGCTGTCGATCGAGAAATATGACCCGTTCTCGGGGTTGAGATCGAAATTTCCGGGGCTCGTATATCGGAATAAATCGATCGGCGAGTCGCATAACGTCGCCCCGCAGCCGTTCTGGGTCATGCCGTAGCGGCCCATGACCTCGGCGATCTCATGCTCGGCAAGACCGATAAAGTCGTATTGGCCCGCGACCGCTCGGTTGTTCGGGTCGAACGTATAACTTGCGGTATTGCTGAACCCCACCCAGCCATCGATGCCCGGAGCGTTCGCCGCGCGTAATCCAAGGGCCTTCGCTTCTGCATCAGACATGCGGAAGGCCCGCCCACCCGTAGGATCCGTGACCCCTAATGTCGATATAGCCTGGAAGTCAGCCGCGGATTTCGCATCGCTGATCAGAGCGCCTCTCACTTGGCTGTAGGTGAAGTTGCCCGGTTGATTGGTGCGGCTCTGACCGAGGTTTCCGGGGTTTAATGGGTTTCCGTCGATTTCTCCCCATCCCACGTTGATATTGATCGTGATCGGATCGGTGTAGGTCGTCTGGTAAAGGTTGATCGCATCCTGGAACGCGGTTTGAAATGCGGCCGGTGCCGAGACGACGCTCGGGTCGTAGGTTACGTCGAACACCAGCGCGCGAGCCGGCGACGCCACGCCGGCCATCGCCGCGAGACCGAGGATCGTTGCAACGACCGGACCTGGAGTGAAAGGTCTGCGCCGCATGTTTCCTCCTGGGAAGCAGCCGCCAAGCGCGCTCCAAACAGGCGCTTAGCCGTTCCGATATTAGTCTAAAAGATGACGGTCAGGGTATGTTTAATGCAATCCCACCGGCATGGATTAACCAATTCCTCGCCGCGGGTCGATCTGACATTCATCCAAATTAGTCCGGCTTGACGCTCGGGCGATCCGGGCGACAGAATTGTCGGGCCCGATGAGAGGGAGGACGCGATGGCCGATGTTCGGGTGGTTGCCACCGGGTTGCGGTTCCCCGAAGGCCCCGTGGCGATGGCCGACGGCTCGGTCATCTTGGGTGAGATTGCCGGCGGTGCGGTTACCCGCGTCGCATCCGACGGCACCAAATCGACGGTCTCGGCCACGGGTGGCGGGCCAAATGGCCTGGCGCGCGGACCCGACGGCGCGTTCTACCTCTGCAACAATGGCGGCTCGGAATATGCCGCAGGCAGCTTCCTCGCGACCGGCCCGGCTAAGAACTACCAGTGCGGCTACATACAGAGGATCGATCCGCGCACCGGCGAAATGCGTGTTCTCTATAGCCAGTGCGGCGGCCACAAATTGTCGGCGCCGAACGACATCGTCTTCGATCGCCAGGGCGGGTTTTATTTCACCGATCTCGGCAAAAGGCGCGGGCGCGATCGCGATCATGGGGGGCTCTACTACGCCTTGCCCGACGGCTCGAAAATCGTCGAGCTGGTCCATCCGATGCTGAGCCCAAACGGGGTCGGCCTGTCGCCTGACGAAAAAACCATCTACGTCGCCGACACCGAAAGCTCACGGCTCTTCGCTTTCGACATCCTCTCGCCCGGCGTGTTGCGTCAGGAGCCGTTCCCCGCACCCTATACCGGGCGGCTCGTGTGTGGACTGCCCGGTTTTCAGCGCTTCGACAGCCTCGCCGTCGAGGCCTCCGGCAATATCGCGGTGGCGACCCTGATCACTGGCCATATCACCGTGATCGCGCCCGACGGCAGGGTCGTGCGGCAGGTCAAGATGCCGGATGTCTACCCGACTAACATCTGCTTTGGCGGCCGGGACATGAAGACGGCCTACATAACCCTTTCCGCCAATGGTCAGCTCGCCGCGATGGACTGGCCCGAGCCTGGCCTGCGCCTCAATTTCCAGGAGTGAGCTTCCAATGAAAGCCGCCGTCCTTCATGCCCCGAACCAGCCCCTGACGATCGAGGAGGTCGCGCTCACCAAGCCCGGGCCCCGCGAGGTGCTGCTGCGTACCGCCTTTGCCGGGCTGTGCCATAGCGATTTGCATTTCATCGATGGCTTGTACCCGCATCCGACCCCCTGCGTGCTCGGCCATGAATCGGCCGGAACCGTCGAGGCGGTCGGCGAGGGTGTGACCTATGTCAAGCCGGGCGACCATGTGATCACCTGCCTCTCGGTGTTCTGCGGCACCTGCCCGCAATGCGTCACCGGTCACCCCAATCTGTGCGAAAACACCGAGGTCAAGATGCCCCCCGGCGTGTCGCGCCGCCTGTCGTGGAGAGGCGGAGAGCTGATGAACCAGTTTCTCAACCTCTCCTCGTTCGGCGAGCAGATGCTGGTGCACGAAAATTCGATGGTGAAGATCGATCCCGACATTCCGCTCGACCGCGCGGCACTGGTCGGCTGTGGCGTGATGACGGGGGTGGGTGCGGTGTTCAACTCTGCCAAGGTCGAGCCGGGTGCCACGGTTGCCGTGATCGGCTGCGGTGGGGTCGGCCTGTCGGCGGTCAACGGCGCCGCCCTCGCCGGTGCGGAGCGCATCATTGCGATCGACACCGTTCCCTCGAAGCTGGAGGTCGCGCGCGAGCTCGGCGCCACCGACACCTTGAACGCCAGCAACGCCGATCCGGTCAAGGCGGTCAGGGACATGACCGGCGGCGGCGTGCATTATTCCTTCGAGGCGCTCGGCACAAAGAGCACCGCGGAGCAGGCCTTCGGGATGTTGCGCCCGGGCGGCACCGCTACGATCATCGGCATGGTCCCCCTGGGCGTGAAGATCGAATTGCACGGCTTCGATTTCCTGCGTGACC
>JAFAHQ010000159.1 GCA_019237135.1 Alphaproteobacteria bacterium | reverse complement strand
CCGGTCGAGCGGCCGCCGCAACGCACGCACGGCGTCGTCGACTGGCTGCGCGCCAATCTGTTCGGCAGCGTCTTCAACACGATTCTGACGCTGATCGCGCTCTATTTCCTCGCGGTCGCGATCCCGCCGCTAGTGCGCTGGGCCTTCGTCGATGCGGTCTGGAGCGCCCCCAACGGCCAGGCCTGCCGCGGCGCCGGCGCGTGCTGGGCCTTCATCGGCGAGAAGCTGCGCTTCATCCTGTTCGGCACATTTCCGTATGAGCAGCAGTGGCGGCCGCTCGCCGTCGTCGTGATCTTTGTCGCGATGATTCTGGCGAGCTGCGACCGGCGGCTCTGGGGCCGGCGATTGATGCTGCTGTGGTTGGCCGGCTTCATCGCCGCCGGCGTGCTGATGTGGGGCGGCATTCTCGGTATGAGGTATGTCGAGACCCGGCTGTGGAGCGGCCTACCGCTCACCCTGATCTTGGCGGTCGTCGGCCTGCCCTTCGCCTTCCCGGTGGCGATCCTGCTGGCCCTGGGGCGGCGATCACGGTTGCCGGCGGTTCGGGTGGTCTCAGTCGCCTATATCGAGTTGGTCCGCGGCGTGCCGCTGGTTACCCTCCTGTTCATGGCTTCGTTCATGCTGCCGTTGTTCCTGCCACCCGGCGTCACGATCGACAAATTGCTGCGCGCCGGCATCGCCTTTGTGTTGTTTGCCGCCGCCTATCTCGCCGAGATCGTCCGCGGCGGGCTGCAGGCGATCCCCAGGGGCCAGATCGAGGCGGCCGACGCACTGGGGCTCGGCTACTGGCAGCGGACCCGGCTGATCGTCCTGCCGCAGGCATTGGCGATGGTGATCCCGCCCCTCGTCAACAACTTCATCGGCGGCTTCAAGGGCACCTCGCTCGTCCTGATCATCGGTCTGTTCGATCTGCTCAATACCGCCAACACCGCGTTGAGCGACCCCAACTGGCAGGGCTTCGCCACCGAAGTCTATGTATTTGTTGCGGCAATCTATTGGACTTTTTGCTTTTTCATGTCGCGCTACAGCCAGATGCTCGAGCGCGAGTTCAACAAAAGCAGGCAGCGCTAAGGGCGGGGAGAGCAGGGTGACCGACAGCGCGGGAGCGACGCGGGACGGCGAGCCGATCATCGAGCTGCGCCGGGTCGACAAATGGTACGGCGACTTCCATGTCCTCAAAGGCATCAACCTCGAGGTCAAGAAAGGCGAGCGGGTCGTCGTGTGCGGGCCGTCGGGCTCGGGCAAGTCGACGATGATCCGCTGCATCAACCGGCTCGAAGAGCACCAGCGCGGCGAAATCGTCGTCGCCGGGATCGAGTTGACCTCGGACCTGAAGAACATCGAGGCGATCCGCCGCGAGGTCGGCATGGTGTTCCAGCAGTTTAACCTCTTCCCGCACCTGACGGTGCTGCAGAACCTGACCTTGGCACCGATCTGGGTGCGCAAATTGGCGAAGAAGGAGGCCGAGGACACGGCACGGCTCTATCTCGAGCGGGTGCGCATCCCCGAGCAGGCCGACAAATACCCGGGCCAGCTTTCGGGCGGCCAGCAGCAGCGCGTCGCGATCGCCCGCTCGCTGTGCATGAAGCCCGAGATCATGCTGTTTGACGAGCCGACCTCCGCACTCGACCCGGAGATGATCAAGGAAGTGCTCGATGTGATGATCGAGCTCGCCCGAGAGGGGATGACGATGGTGTGCGTCACCCACGAGATGGGTTTTGCGCGTACTGTCGCCGACACGATGGTCTTTATGGACCGCGGCGAGATCGTCGAACGGGGGCCACCCGCAGAATTTTTCGCCAACCCCGCGAACGACCGGACCAAGCTGTTCCTGAGCCAGATCCTATCCCACTGAGGAGGAGGCTCGGCGCGCTTCCCTTATGGGAGACCGGTTGCTCGCCTGGTTTGCTGGCGCCGCTGTCGAGCCTTTTGTAGCTGCTCGAGCGCCGCTGCGCGGATGCCCTTGACGCCGGTCGCCTACCGACTGCCAAGATCGGTTCTGTTCTGCCCTCAGGGAGTGCGCGTTGGTCGAACAATCTTCCGCGCTATCTGCTGAAACCGTTCCAGCTCGCGGGCTGGTTCTGGCGGCAGCGATGATGGCGATCGTCCTGACCGCCACGGAGGGTTCGATTGTCGCCACCGCCATGCCGACGATCGTCGCCAAGCTCGGTGGCTTCCATCTGTTCAGTTGGGCGTTCGCCACCTTTTTGCTGACCCAGGCGGTATCGATCCCGATCTATGGCCGCTTGGCGGATCTCTATGGCCGCAAGCCGGTATTCTTCGCCGGCACCACCCTGTTCCTGGCGGCGTCCCTGTTGTGCGGCCTCGCTTGGGGGATGGGGTCGTTGATTTTCTTCCGCGCGCTGCAAGGCGCCGGCGCCGGTGCGATTCAGCCGATCGCGACGACCATCGTCGGTGACATCTACACGCCGGCCGAGCGGGCGCGGGTCCAAGGGTATCTCTCGGGGGTCTTCGGCATTGCCGCAATCTTCGGCCCGCCGCTCGGCGCCTTCCTCGTCCAGTATGTGAGCTGGTCCTTTGTCTTCTGGATCAACCTGCCCATCGGCGCGGCGAGTTTTGCGATGCTGAGCCTCTTCCTCTCCGAGCGCCGGCAGACGCTGAGGCATCGCATCGATTATGCCGGCTCGGCATTGCTGAGTTTGGGTGCCGGGGCTCTCATGCTGGTCTTGATCGAGGCCCAGAGCTTGGGTGCAGCGACGATCATCGTCCTTACGGGGGGCGGAGCGCTCGCTCTGATCGCGCTCGCCGCCAACGAAAAACGGGCGGCGCAGCCGATTTTCCCGTCTGCTCTGTGGCGAAACCGCGTTATCGCGCTCGGCAACCTCGGCAGCTTCACCAACGGCGCATTGATCATGGCGGTTAGCGGGTATCTCCCGACCTACGTCCAAGGTGCTATGGGAGGAAGCGTTCTGTTGGCAGGGGTGGTGCTTGGCGCGAACTCGGTAAGCTGGGCGTTCGCGAGCTTCGCGGCGGGCCGCTTGATGGTCCGCACATCATACCGTCTCGTCGCCATCATCGGCGGCCTATCGGTGATTGCCGGCAGCTTGCTACTGGTCGCTCTCGAACCGGGGCGCTCCCTCGCTTGGGCTGCAACCGGCTCCTTCGTGATCGGGATTGGGATGGGGTTCTGCAATACCGCCTTTATCGTTTCGATCCAGGCCAGTGTGGGGTGGACCGAGCGCGGCGTGGCGACTTCGTCATACATGTTCATGCGCATCGTCGGCCAATCGGTGGGTGCCGCGGTGTTCGGCGCGGTGCTCAATTTCGGCCTCCATCTCCATGCTCCGGACGCCGGCGATCTGGTCAATCGGGTGTTGGATCCGGGGTTGCGCCGCACTCTCGGGAGCGCCGAACTCGCGCAACTCAGCGATGCGATCGCATCGTCGCTTCACCTCGTGTACATCCTCGCTGGCCTAGCCGCGTTGATAACCCTCGCGCTAGCGTGCGCATTGCCAGCGGCACTC
>JAFAHQ010000418.1 GCA_019237135.1 Alphaproteobacteria bacterium | reverse complement strand
TGATCACAAAGTAACAATGCAGCTGGTATCGGTGCGTGAGACGCTTAACGGCGAGGCGTTGATCGACAAAGGCTTGAGCACCGAGGAGACCGTCGTCGTGAGAGGTCAGTATCGGCTGACCCCGGGTAGCGTAGTATCGCTCGCCGACCCGAATAACCCGGCCGCGGTGCCTAACCCAACGACGGCCAGCGCGGGGTTATTGCCATGACCCCCCACCCTGCCCTCCCCCGCAAGCGGGGAAGCCCCCGGACGGCCGCCCGCCAGGGCGGGCGTTCCGGGGGTGGGGAGGGGGCGAGCGCGGGTCTGTTGCCATGAACATCTCGGCGACATTTATCCAAAGGCCGATCGCTACTTCGATGCTGATGGCGGCGATCCTCCTCTTGGGGCTGATCGGCTACGAGCTGTTGCCGGTGGCGGCCTTGCCGGACATCGCCTCGCCGACGATCCTCGTCACCGCGCAACTGCCGGGTGCGGATGCGCAGACCGTCGCCGGCACCGTCACGACGCCGCTCGAACGGCAGTTCGGCCAGATCCCCGGCCTGACGCAGATGACCTCGAGCAGCGCCACCGAATATGCGCAGATCACGTTGCAATTCGACCGCAGCCGTACGGTCGATTCGGCGGCGCAGGACGTGCAGGCGGCGATCAACGCAGCGGCCGGCCAGTTGCCGCCGACAATGCCCAATCCGCCGATCTACCGGAAAACCAATCCAGCCGACACGCCGGTGCTGATGCTGGCGCTGACCTCAGATACATTGCCGCTGACCAAGGTCAGCGATTATGCCAGCAGCATCCTGGCGCAAAAGATCTCGCAAATGCCGGGTGTCGGCGAGGTTGATGTCGGGGGCGAGCAGAACCCGGCGATCCGGGTGCAGGTCAACCCGGCGCAGCTGGCCGCAGAGGGCCTCGACCTGGAGGCGGTGCGGACGGCCCTGGCGACGGCCACGGTCGACCAGCCGAAAGGCACATTGTATGGCGCCAACCAGGCCTTCGCATTGCAGACCAACGACCAGCTGCTTACGGCGGAGGGTTTCAACAATTACATCCTCGCCAACCGCAGCGGTACCTTCGGCACCAGCGGACCGGTTCGCGTGCGCGATGTCGGCCGGGCCATCGTCGCGCCGCAGGATGTGAATTTGGCGGGCTGGATGAACAACGAGCCGGCCATCATTATAGCGGTCCAGCGCCAGTCGGGCGCCAATGTCATCGCGACCGTCGACCAGATCAAAAGAGCTCTGCCGCAGCTCGAGGCCTCGCTGCCGCCGTCGATCAAAATCCACATCGTATCCGATCGCACACAGACGATCCGGGCCAGCGTCGCCGACGTCCAACATACACTGCTGCTTACGGTCGCGCTCGTCGTCGGCGTCATCTTTTTGTTTCTGCGCAAGCTCTGGGCGACGGTGATCCCGGCGATCTCGGTGCCGATGTCGCTGATCGGTACTTTCGCGGTGATGTATGTGTTCGGCTACAGCCTCGACAATCTGTCGTTGATGGCGCTGACGATCGCGGTCGGCTTTGTCGTCGATGATGCGATCGTCATGATCGAAAACATCGTGCGGCATATCGAGGAAGGGAAGACCCCGATGCAAGCCGCTCTCGAGGGGGCGGGCGAGATCGGTTTTACGATTCTGTCGATTTCGATATCGCTGATCGCGGTGTTCATCCCGCTGTTCCTGATGAGCGGCATTGTCGGCCTGTTGTTCCGCGAGTTCGCCGTTACCGTCGCCGTTGCGATCGTCGTCTCGGTCATTGTCTCGCTGACCTTGACGCCAATGATGTGCGCCCGGGTCTTGACGGCGGAGGGCGAAACGCGTCCGGGCCGCCTCTCGCGCTCGTTCGAGCGCTTCTTTGACAGACTGGCTGCCGTTTACGATCGTGGTCTGGTCGTGGCACTGCGTCACCGCTTTGTGACGCTGCTCGTGATGATCTCGACCATCGCCGCGACCCTTGTTCTGTTCGTCGAGATCCCAAAAGGCTTTTTCCCGCAGCAGGACACGGGCCTCATCGTCGGCATCGCCGAGAGCGCCGAGAACGCCTCCCCGCAAGCGATGAAGGACCGCATGCAGGCAGTTCTTGCCGTGGTTACAAAGGACCCCGCGGTCGCCGCCGCGAATGCCTATATCGGACCGGGCGGACCGACCGTCACCGAAAACGACGGCCGCATGTTCATCACCTTAAAACCGCTCGGGCAGCGAACGGCCACCGCCGACCAGGTGATCGCGCGGTTGAATCAGGCGCTGCAGCCGGTCTGGGGCGTCACATTGTATATGCAGGCAGCGCAAGACATCACGATCGGCGCGCGGCTGTCGAAG
>JAFAHQ010000402.1 GCA_019237135.1 Alphaproteobacteria bacterium | reverse complement strand
CAAAGGTTTCGCCGAGCACCTCGGGACCAAGGCTCGATCCGCCCATGCCGAGCAACAGCACATCCTTGAACCCTCCGCGCCTTACGTCCTCGGCGAAGTGCTGGAGGTGTGCGATGCCCTTCAGCTGCTTGTCGACGATCTCTAGCCACCCGAGCCAATGGGCTTCGTCCGTCTCCGTCCACAACGAAGCATCAGCGGCCCACAAGCGGCGGACTTTGCCCTCCTTGCGCCAATCTTCGAGCGCAGCCTGGACGTCCTTGTTCAATTCCTCTGGCAGCTTGTAGCTCATCGCATTGAGCTTGCCGCCGAGCACGCTGCGGCGCTTACTTTGCACGGCAGCGTAGAGGTGGTCAGCGGCGTCGGCGAACAACCGCACGCCGTCATTGACGAGCTTTGCAGTTACGGCGTCGATTGAGATCTCCAGCCGCGGCAACGCGTCCATTACTGCCTTGGCGCCGGCGATGTCCTCTTCGAGGCTCGGGCGTAGCCGGCCATGATCCCGGAACGCATCCATGGTCGCCGGCGGGATCGTGTTGACCGTGTCGGCGCCGATCAGCTCTTCGACATAGAGCACGTCGCTATACGCCTTGTTTTTGGTTCCGGTGCTCGCCCACAGGAGCCGCTGCGTCTGCGCGCCTTGTTGTGCGAGGCGCTGCCAGCGCTCGCCAGCGTAGATCTTTTTGGAGAGCTGATAGGCGAGCTTGGCGTTGGCGATCGCAACTTTGCCCTTCAGGGCTTGCAGCCGTGCCTTTTCGGCCGGGTCGGTGGCTGCCGCGATCCTCTTGTCGAGTTCGTCATCGACGAGCGTGTCGATTCGGCTGACGAAGAAGCTCGCGACACTGGCGACTCTATGCGGGTCGCCGCCCTTCTTGGCGAAGGCCTCGAGCCCCGAGATGTAGGCCTCGGCGACATCGGCATAGACCTGCTGCGAGAACAGTAAGGTGATGTTGATGTTGATGCCCTCGGCGATCATCGCCCGGATTGCCGGCAGTCCCGGTTTTGTCGCCGGGATCTTGACCATCAAGTTTTCGCGCGCAACCTCGTGCCAAAGCCGGCGGGCCTCCTCGATCGTCCCGCCGGTGTCCATCGCGAGATAGGGCGAGACCTCGATACTGATATAGCCGTCGCGTCCCTGTGTCTGGTGGTAGACCGGGCGCAGCGTGTCGGCACCATTCTGGATGTCGGTAACCGCCAAGCGTTCGAACAGGGCGCCCGGATCGAGATCGCCGGAGGCCTGCAAGGCGGTGATCTGGGCGTCGTAGTCGTCGCCGTGGCCGATCGCTTTTTCGAAGATCGACGGGTTCGAGGTGACGCCGCGCAACCCGTCTTCGGCTATCAGCTTAGTAAGGCCGCCACTCTTCAACAAATCGCGGCTGACAAAGTCGAGCCACACCGATTGCCCGTATTCCTGAAGCGTTCTCAACGGATTGGCCATGGCTGCTACTCCCTCCGTGCCAGCTGCTGCTTGGCAGCCGCATAGACGTTTTCACCGGTAAACCCGAATTTGACCAATAGCTCCTTCAACGGTGCAGAGGCGCCAAAGGTTTTCATCCCGAGGATCGTGCCGCGCAATCCGGTGTACCGCTCCCAGCCGAGGGTGGAGGCTTGCTCGACCGCGACCCGCCGAGTGACCTCGGGCGGCAGGACGGCTGCGCGATAAGCATCGTCCTGTTGCTCGAACAATTCCCAGGACGGCATGCTCACCACTCTCGCGGCGACCCCCTCGGCCGTTAGTTTCTCATAGACCTCGACGCAGAGTCCCACCTCGCTGCCAGTGCCGATCAAGATCACGTCGGGCGTTCCGTTCCCGGCATTCGCGAGCACATAGGCACCACGCCTCACTCCGCCTGCTGGCGCGTAGCGCGTTCGGTCGAGGGTCGACAGGTTCTGTCGGGTCAAGATCAGGCAGACCGGCTGGTGTTTATGCTCGAGGGCCACGCGCCAGGCCTCGGCGACCTCGTTCCCGTCGGCCGGACGCAATACGATCAGCCCGGGGATGCTGCGCAAAGCCGCTAGCTGCTCGACCGGCTGATGCGTCGGGCCGTCCTCGCCGACCCCGATCGAATCATGGGTGAACACATAAACCACCGGCAGCTCCATAATAGCGGCGAGCCGGATCGGCGGCTTCATGTAGTCGGAGAAGATCAGAAAACCGGAGCCAAACGGCCTTAATTTCGACAAGGACAGGCCGTTGCAAATCGATCCCATCGCGTGCTCGCGCACGCCGAAGTGGAAGTTGCGGGCACCATGGTCATCGGCCTCGAAATCTCCGGCCCCTTCAAATGTAAGCCGCGTCTTTGTCGATGGCGCGAGATCGGCAGCACCACCGAGCAGCCATGGCAGGCGCGGGGCAATCGCGTTCAACACCCGGGCCGAGGAGTCGCGAGTGGCGATGCCCTTGGGGTCGGCAGGGAAGACCGGGATGTCTTTGTCCCATCCTTCGGGCAGATCTCTTCGCTGCATGCGCTCGCACTGATCGGCGAGTTCGGGATAGCCGCTTTTGTAGCGCTCGAACAGCGCCATCCATTCCGCCCGCAGCTTCTTGCCGCGGAGGCCGAATTTTTCCGCGAAATGCCCGTACACGCCCTCCGGCACCAGAAATTTCGCGTCCTCGGGCCAGCCATAGGAGCGCTTGGCAAGCTTCACTTCCTCGTCACCCAAGGGTTCGCCGTGTGCGCCTGAGGTGTCCTGTTTGTGCGGCGCACCGTAGCCGATATGACTCTCGACGATGATCAGGCTCGGCCGGTCGTCGATGCGCTTGGCGATCGCGATCGCGTCGGCGATCCGCTCGCGATCATTGGCGTCGCTAACCCGTTGCACGTGCCAGCGATAAGCAAGAAACCGCCCGGCGACGTCCTCGGTGAAGGCAAGAGCGGTGTTGCCCTCGATCGTGATGTGGTTGCTGTCGTAGATCCAGCAGAGGTTGCCGAGTTGCAAATGGCCGGCGAGCGAGGCGGCTTCGCTGCTGACCCCCTCCATCATGCAGCCGTCGCCGCACAGCGCGAACACGTCGTAATCGAACAGGTTGAAACCCGGCCTGTTGAAATACCGTGCGAGCCAGTCTGCTGCGATCGCCATGCCGACGCTGGTCGCGATTCCTTGGCCGAGCGGCCCGGTTGTCGTCTCGACCCCGGAAGTCAAGTGGTATTCCGGATGACCAGGACATTTGCTGTCGAGCTGGCGAAAGTGCTTCAGATCGTCGAGCGACACCGTAGGGGTACCAAGACGTTCGTAATTTGCATCGACCGATTTGACACCGGTCAAGTGAAGCATCGAATAGAGCAGGGTCGAAGCGTGACCGGACGACAGCACGAAGCGATCGCGGTTCGGCCAGATCGGATCCTCCGGATCGAACCGAAGGAATTCCTGCCACAGCGTGTAGACAACCGGTGCCATCGCCATCGGTGTGCCCGGATGACCGGATTTCGCCTGTTGCACCGCGTCGATGCAAAGGGTGCGAATGGTGTTGACGCAGATCTCGTCGATCGAACCGCGCGGCGTCATGATGCTATCCTTTTTTGAATTCAGCCGGTCTTGCTCCGGCACTGACGCAGACGAAGGGAGAACGCCGAGGCTCCATCCGTCGATCCATTCACCGGCAGGTTCATAGGATCGGTGTTCGGAGCCTCCACCCGAACGTGCTTCCGATAGCTAGTTATTAAGGTGTGTCGCCCCGCGTCAGCGGCAAGGTGAGCCGGAGCATTCT
>JAFAHQ010000179.1 GCA_019237135.1 Alphaproteobacteria bacterium | reverse complement strand
CAGGGTCCACGACAGAGGGGGCATCGGTCGGACGCTGCGGCGTCCGCTCTGTCGGAGGTCTTGTGACCCTTGCTGCCGATGCGGCACCGCTCAAACGGACACCGCTCTACTCTCTCCACCTGACCCTCGGCGGCAAGATGGTGCCCTTCGCCGGGTACGAGATGCCGGTGCAATACCCCTCGGGCATCCTCAACGAGCACATCCATACGCGCTCCAAGGCCGGGCTCTTCGACGTCTCGCATATGGGGCAGCTGAGGCTGGCCGG
This sequence comes from Alphaproteobacteria bacterium, assembly GCA_019237135.1. Taxonomy (GTDB): domain Bacteria; phylum Pseudomonadota; class Alphaproteobacteria; order ATCC43930; family CGMCC-115725; genus AP-15. Next base: position 22,726 of record JAFAHQ010000179.1, on the reverse strand, counting down.
AGGGGACCCGGTCAAAGCGCTCGAAGCCCTCGTCCCCGGCGATCTGTTGGTGCTGATGCCGCTCCGCATGCGCTATACGCTGCTGCTGAACGACCAGGGCGGCATCCTCGATGATCTGATGGCAACGCGGCTCGGCGATGGGCTCTTTCTCGTCGTCAACGCGGCGCGCAAAGAGGCCGATCTCGCTCATCTGCGCACCACGCTCGGCCGCCCCACGACGGTCGAGCTGCTCGAGGATCGAGCGCTCCTGGCGCTTCAAGGACCCGCTGCCGCTACGGTCCTTTCCCCTTTTTGCGCAGGCATCGAGCGTCTCCCTTTCATGACCGCAATGGAGACGACCTTGGCCGGCTGCAAATGCCTGGTCACCCGATCCGGCTATACCGGCGAGGACGGGTTCGAGATCTCATTGCCGAGGGCTAATGCGCCGGCGGTCGCCGAGTTGTTGCTCGCCCGGCCGGAAGTGCTGCCGATCGGCCTCGGCGCTCGCGATTCGCTGCGCCTCGAGGCCGGCCTCTGTCTCTATGGGCATGACATCGACGAGACGACGACCCCGATCGAGGCTGCCCTCGCCTGGACGATTGGCAAGCGACGGCGCGCGGAGGGCGGGTTTCCCGGTGCAGCGGTTGTGCTCCGCCAGCTCGCCGAAGGGGCAAGGCGCACCCGCGTCGGCATCCAACCGGATGGGCGTGCGCCGGCGCGCGAGGATACAGCGATCGTCGATGCCGACGGTTCGAAGGTGGGACGCGTGACGAGCGGCGGCTTCGGACCTTCGGTCGGTGGGCCGATTGCGATGGGCTATGTCGATCCTCGACATACGGCGGCGGGGACGCCGCTCGGCCTGCTCGTGCGTGGCACGGCCCGTCCGGCCCGTGTCGTGCGCCTGCCATTTGTGCAGCACCGTTATTACGTACGCGGCTGATCCCGCAGGAGGAAGTCGTCGATGAGCACTTTTCGCTTCACCAGAGATCATGAATGGGTCCGGCTCGACGGCGACCTCGCGATCGTCGGCATCACCGACTATGCGCAGTCACAGCTCGGCGATGTCGTTTATGTCGAGCTGCCGGAAATCGGACATCGGGTCGAGAAGGGCAAGGAGGCTGCGGTGGTCGAATCGGTCAAGGCGGCAAGCGAGGTCTATGCGCCGGTTTCGGGCAAGGTTGCTGAGATCAACGAGATGCTCGCGGCTGACCCCGCCACGATCAACGCCGACCCGATGGGCGATGGCTGGTTCATCAAGCTCCGCCTCGACGACCCGAAGGAGCTGGACAGCCTGATGAACGAGGAGGACTACAAGCGCTTTATCGAGGAGCAGTCCTGATGCGCTATCTACCGCTGACGGACCCGGACCGTCGCGAGATGCTGGCGGCGATTGGCGTCGATTCGATCGACGCGCTGTTCGCAGACGTGCCTCGTGCAGCCCGGCTCGACGGTCCGGTCGACCTCCCGAGGGCAATGGGCGAGATCGAAGTCGAGCGCGCCATCTCGGGCATGGCCTCACGCAACGTGGCGGCCGGTTCGGTGCCGTTCTTCATCGGCGGCGGTGCTTATCGGCACCACATCCCGGCCGCGGTCGACCATCTGATTCAACGAGGCGAGTTCCTGACCTCCTATACCCCCTACCAACCCGAGCTGGCCCAGGGGACCCTCCAATATTTGTTCGAATTCCAGACCCAGGTTGCTTTGCTGACCGGCATGGAGGTTGCCAACGCGTCGCTCTACGACGGTGCGACGGCATGCGCCGAGGCGGTGATGATGGCCAATCGTGTGACCCGGCGACGCAAGGCGGTGCTGTCGGGTGCAGTCCATCCGCATTACCGCGAGGTATGCGAGACCTATGCCCGCTTCGTCGGCTTTGAGGTCGCCGCGCTGGATCCAGCTCCCGGCGGAGACGAGGATCCAACCGGGCTCGTCGGTCGCGACACTTCCTGCGTCGTCGTGCAAAACCCGGGCTTTTTCGGTGAAATTCGCGATTACTCCCACCTTGCGCGACACTGCCACGCGGCGGGCGCGCTGCTGGTCGTCGTGGTAACGGAGGTCCTATCTCTCGGCGCCATCGTCCCGCCGGGCGAAATGGGGGCGGACATCGTCGCGGCAGAGGGTCAATCGCTCGGCAACGCGCTCAATTTCGGCGGACCCCATCTCGGCCTGTTCGCCAGTCGGGACAAGTTTGTTCGTCAGATGCCGGGGCGTCTCGCCGGCCAGACCGTCGATGCCGATGGCCGGCGCGGCTGGGTGCTGACCTTGTCGACCCGCGAGCAGCACATTCGGCGCGAGAAGGCTACCAGCAACATCTGCACCAATTCGGGCCTCTGCGCGCTCGCCTTTACGATCCATCTGGCGTTGCTTGGAGAGACCGGGCTGACGCGGCTTGCGCGTTTGAACCATGCGGCGGCCATCGCACTCGCCGAGCGGCTGGAGCGAATACCGGATGTGCGCGTTCTCAATCAGGCCTTCTTCAACGAGTTCGCGCTGCGGCTACCGCGTCCAGCCGCGGCGGTCGTTGATGCGCTCGCCGAGAGGGGCGTGCTCGCCGGCATCCCGGTCAGCCGCCTTTATCCCAGCTGGACCGAGTTGGCGGGAATTCTGTTGGTAGCAGCAACGGAGATGACCACGACCGAAGACATGGACCGCTTCGATCGGGCGCTCAGGGAGGCGCTGTCGTGAGCGATTGGAGCCGAGCGACGGGCGCGCGCCTGATCGGCGACCGGGCACCCGGTGAGTTAGCAGCGCCACGCGAGACGATCACCGGGAACCGTGGGCTACAAATCGAAGAAAACCTGATCTTCGAGCAAGGTTCACTAGGTCGTTGCGGCATCGACTTAGCGGACCCCCCACTGTTTCGGGCTCGTCTCGGGGGACTTGAACGGCAAGGACCGATTGGCCTTCCCGGCCTCAGCGAGCCGCAGGTTGTGCGCCATTTCACCCGGCTGTCGCAAAAAAATTATGCAATCGATAGCGGGCTTTATCCGCTCGGCTCGTGCACGATGAAACACAACCCGCGGCTCAACGAGAAGCTGGCGCGGCTTCCAGGCTTTGCCGATATCCATCCCCTTCAACCGGTGTCCACCGTGCCGGGAGCCCTCGTCCTGATCGATACCTTGGCCCACTGGCTCAAGACCTTGACCGGAATGCCCGCCATCGCGCTGAGCCCGGGCGCGGGCGCGCATGGCGAGCTCTGCGGCATCATGTCGATCCGTGCCGCCCTGGAGGCGCGCGGCGAGCGGCGGCGCAGCCGGGTTCTTGTGCCGGAGTCGGCCCACGGCACGAACCCCGCGACGGCCGCCGCCTGCGGCTACAACGTCGATTCTGTCTCGGGCAATCTACAAGGAAGAGTCGACATCGAGGCGCTCAGGGCGAAGCTCGACACCGATGTCGCGGCGCTGATGCTGACCAACCCGAACACCTGCGGACTGTTCGAGAACGAGATCCTCGAAATCGCCGCTGCAGTGCACGCCGCCGGCGCGTTCTTCTACTGCGATGGTGCGAACTTCAACGCGATCGTAGGGCGGGTACGGCCGGCCGATCTGGGCATCGATTGCATGCACCTGAACCTGCACAAGACCTTTTCGACCCCGCATGGCGGCGGTGGACCGGGAAGCGGCCCAGTAGCGTTGGCCGCGAGCCTCGCCCCGTACGCACCCTTACCGTGGCTGGTGCACGGCGCCCACGGACTTGAACTGGTCGAGCATAAGAAGGGCAAGACACAGCAAGCGATCGGCAGATTGAAGGGATTCCACGGGCAGATGGGCATGTTCGTCCGCGCGCTCGCTTATATGATGAGTCACGGGGCCGACGGACTGCGGCAGGTAGCTGAGGACGCGGTGCTCAATGCCAATTACCTCCGCGTTCGGCTCAAGAGCGATCTCAGCCTTTCGTTTCCAGGTCCCTGCATGCACGAAGTATTGTTCGACGACTGCTTTTTGAGGGAAACCGGCATCACCACGCTCGACTTCGCGAAAGCGCTGATCGACGAGGGATATCATCCGATGACGATGTATTTCCCGCTCGTTGTCCACGGAGCACTGCTGATCGAGCCTACCGAAACCGAGAGTAAGGCCTCGCTAGACCACTTCGCCGATGTGCTGAAGGCGCTCGCCTCCAAAGCCCGCCTTGGCGACACGGCGCGTTTTCACGCCGCCCCGCGCTGGACGCCGCGCCGCCGCTTGGATGAGACCGCCGCAGCGCGTAAGCCGGTCCTGCGCTGGCACCCAGAGCCAATAGAACAGCAGGCGGAGCAGTAGCTGCCACTCGCCTCAATCGCAGACCGGGGGAGTCGCGAGAGAATGCCATCTGACCGAATTCGTTTGAGCGTCGCCGAGGCTCGAGACCTCGCCGAGCGCGCAATGCGGAGGATTGGCTATGACGCCGAGGAAGCCCGCGTTGTGACCGATCATGTGATCGATGCAGCGCTGTGCGGCTACGAGTATTCCGGGCTGGCGAAGCTTCTCAACATCCCGGAGCACCGCCGCTTCAAGCAGCCGCGCCGACCGATACGGGTGCTGCGCGAGACCGAGATATCGGCGCTCTACGACGGCGGCAACAACGTCGGTATGCTGGCAATATATCGTGCCGCCCAGGCTGCGATCGCGAAGGCAGCAACTCACGGTTTTGCGATCGTCGGGGTCACCAATAGCTGGATGAGCGGTCGTAGCGCGTATTATGTTGAGATGATCGCCAACGCCGACCTGATCGGGATCCACACGGCGGGGTCCGCGCGCATCGTCGCCCCGCCGGGAGGCAAGCGCCCGGCGCTCGGTACAAATCCGATCGCCTTCGGCCTGCCGTCGTCTCGCGGACCCGTTGTCTTCGATATGGGAACCTCGGCGTTTATGGGCACCGATTTGATCTATCGCGAGCGAATGGGGCAGCTGCTGCCGGAGGGGGTGGCAATCGATTCCGAAGGCCAACCGACGCGCGATCCGGCCTTAGCAAGGGCTGGGGCCCTACTTCCGTTCGGCGGCTATAAGGGCTTTGGGCTGGCCTTCATAGTGCAAGCGCTCGGGCTGCTCGCCGGCTCGGCGCTCGACCCGGACAAGGACGACGGGTACCTGTTCGTGGTGTTCAAGCCCGATCTGCTCGCTGATCTCGACGACTTCAAGCAGCAGGTCAGGGAGCTTATCGAGCGGATCAAGGCCACCCCACGCGAGCCCGGGGTGAATGAGATTCGCATCCCCGGGGAAAGGGCGTTCCGTAGCCGGGAGAGGGCGTTGCGCGAGGGGATCCAAATCGATCGGTTGGTCTACCAGGCGCTCGGCACGCTTCACGCATGACTCCCGGGAGTGGAATATCCCTTGCGCTACTGAGTCAGAATTAGCCGAGTGTGCCACATTCTTGTCACGACCGCTTGGGCTGTGCAGCTGCGGCGGGGCGGCCAGCCATACCCAATTCGTCCGGTGGCTACGCTCGCTTCCCCTTTGGCCGCCCAGAGATTCTCGCTCCCCGCGACAACAGGGATCACGGCGAACCTAGCATTTGGCTCTTCTTGTGTGTAATGAACCTAATGTGGCGCTGCCACACGTCGCCGATCTTGCCCCCACGGACCCTAAATAAGCTCTCGCGGTATGAGTGACGGATCGATCGCGATCGTCGGAGCATCCTGCCGGTTTCCGGGAGCAGAGGATCTGGAGGGATTCTGGCGGTTACTCGATTCCGGGGGAGATGCCGTCTCCGAGGTCGATCCGCAACGATGGTCGACGAAATTTTTTTATCATCCGGACCGTAGCGAACCGGGTAAGAGCTACACCTGGGCTGCCGGGTTGATCGACGGCGTCGATCTCTTCGAGCCGTCCTTTTTCGGCATCTCTCCGCGCGAGGCGGCTCAAATGGATCCCCAGCAGCGCGTGCTGCTGGAACTGACTTGGCATGCATTCGAAGATGCCGGGATCCCAACGAGCAAAATTTCCGGAAGTACCACCGGAGTCTATATTGGCGCATCGACGACAGATTATTCGGATTTAAGACTCGAAGATCCAGCCAGTACCGACTCTTATTTTATGACTGGAAATACGCTTAGCGTATTCGCTAACCGTATTTCTTATATATTTGATCTCCGCGGCCCGAGCCTGACGATCGACACGGCTTGCTCGTCTTCGCTCGTCGCCCTACATCACGCCTGCGAGGCAATCCGCAGCAAGCGAGTGGCGACCGCTATCGTTGGCGGCGTCAACCTGTTGCTCGCCCCCTACCCCTATCTCGGGTTTTGCTCCGCCTCGATGCTTTCCCGGCGCGGACGGTGTTTTGCCTTCGACGAACGCGCCGATGGCTATGTCCGCGGCGAGGGTGGCGGGGTGGTGATTCTCAGACCTCTGGAGGATGCGCTCGCCGACCGAGATGCGGTCCGCGCCGTGATTCTCGGCACCGGGGTCAACTCCGATGGCCGTACGATCGGATTGTCATTGCCTAGCGAGACGGCACAGGCATCCCTGCTGCGCTCGGTCTATGCGCGCGCGGGCGTTGCTCCCGAGCAACTCACGTTCTTCGAGATGCACGGCACCGGCACACCGGCCGGGGATCCGATTGAGGCCGCCGCCGTCGGGCATTCTCTCGGCCAGAGCCGATCCGATCCGCTCCCGATCGGATCGGTAAAGACCAATATCGGTCATCTGGAACCGGCATCAGGAATGGCCGGGTTGCTGAAAGCAGCGCTCGCCCTCGACCGGGGTGTCGTGCCGCCGACATTGCACTGCGAGACGCCGAATTCGAACATACCGTTCGAGAGATTAAACCTAAGGTTATTACACGGGGCGGAGCCGATCGGTGCGGCGCGTGAGCGGCGGTACGCAGGGGTCAATTCCTTTGGTTTCGGCGGAACAAACGCTCATGTGGTGCTTGCCGCCCCGCCGTCCCGAGACCAAGCGCCGCCGCCCCCAGAGACCATGCCCCCATTGGTCATTTCGGCGCGCACCGAGGCATCGCTGCGCGAACTCGTCCGGAGTTGGTCGTGCACGCTAGCCAGGACACCAAGCGAGCGGGCGCCCGAATTGGTGCGTGCTGCCGCCCGAAAACGGGACCACCATGCGCACCGGCTCGTGGCGCTGGGAGAAGATTCGGCGACAACCGCTGAAATGCTCGGCGACTTTCTCAATGGTGTCTCAGCGCCCGGCGTGATCACGGCGGCGGGGGTTCGGGAGGACAAGCTGGCGTTTGTGTTCTCCGGCAATGGCGCGCAATTCCCGGGGATGGGCCGCGATGCGTTGCGCACCAACGCGGTCTTTCGCGCTGCGGTCGAGGAAGTCGATGGGCTGCTCCGGCCGGAACTCGGCTGGTCCGTGACCGAATTTCTCGAAGGCGGAGTCGGCGGCGACATGTTAGCGCGCGCCGACGTTGCGCAACCGCTTCTGTTCGCCGTCCAAGTCGGCATCGTTCGGGCGTTGCGAGACATCGGTATCCGCGCCGCCGCCCATTTCGGGCACAGTGTCGGGGAGATCGCCGCGGCTTGGGGCTCGGGTGCCCTCTCGCTTACCGACGCTGGACGCGTCGTCGTCGCGCGCAGCCGCCATCAGCAGCAAACCCAGGGCGCGGGCCGGATGGTGGCGGTCGCGCTCCCGCTTGAGGCTGCCCGCGCTATTCTCGCCGAATTGGACAGCCCGGCCGAGATCGCTGCGCTCAACGCTGCCCGCTCGGTGACGATTTCGGGTTCGATCGAGGAAATCCGACGCCTGGAAGCCGAGTTGCAACATCGCGACATAGGGTTCCGCTCTCTCGATTTGGATTTCGCCTTCCACTCGCGAGCAATGGACCCCTTCCGCGAGGAGCTCTTGGCGGATCTTGCCGGTCTTGCTTCGCGCCCGCCTGAGGCACGGCTGGTATCGACAGTAACTGGCCAGATAATTGAGGGAGAAGCGCTCGACGCCGAATATTGGTGGCGCAATGTGCGTGACCCGGTGCGCTTCACCGAAGCCGTCGCCCGGCTTGTGGGTGAAGGGCATCGCATCTTTCTCGAAGTCGGCCCACGGGCCATTCTTCAATCCTACCTCACGGACGGCCTGCGCTGCGCAGAGGTGCAGGGACGCGTGCTTACGAGCCTCTCCAGGGAGCAAGATCACCAGGATCCGTTCCCCGCGATTGCGGCCCACTGCCATGCCGCAGGGTACGACTGGACGGCATCAGCATCATTCGAGGGCCCCTCTGATCCTCGCGGGCTTCCGCTCTATCCTTGGAACCGGGAAAGGTTTTGGTTCGACGTAACGACCGAAGCTGCCGATCTCGTCAGTCCGCCTTATGACCATCCGCTTCTCGGGTTCCGCCAGCGCAGCGCGACGGCAAGCTGGCTCAATCATCTCGACGACCAGGTGCTACCCTGGATCGCCGATCATGCGGTCGAGGGAGTGGCAGTGTTGCCGGCTGCGGCGATCCTAGAGATGGCGCTCGCTGCCGCGCGATGGCGATGGTCGGATGCACCGGCGCTCGATGTTTTCGATGTCGAACTGCGCCGACCGATGCCGTTCGACAAAGGTCGGATGCGCGAGTTACGCACAGTGCTCCAATCCGATGACGGTGATTGGGAGCTTGCAAGCCGTTCCCGCCTGTCAAGTGAGCCTCTGGCCGTCTACGCGGTCGGCCGCATCTCCCCCGCGACGGATTCCGGCCGAATCATTTCCTGGGTTGGCAGCATGTCGGCCCAGCGCCGGATCGAAAGCGAGAGCCTCTATCGCCACGCGCATCTCGCCGGACTCGATTACGGCAACCGTTTCAAAACGGTAACGCATGTTGAAATCAACAGCCCGCACTGCGCCATTGCCTACCTCGATCCCTCGCCTGTCCAAGAAGATCTCGACTCTTATCTGCTTCACCCCGCCTTGCTCGATGGAGCGCTGCAAGGGCTTTTTGGGCTGTTGGCCGATCGCCATCATCAAATGCAGGGTGTCGGCTTTCTGCCTTGGCGCTTTGGACGCGTTCGGCTTCCGGCTCCGTTTGGGCGGGTTCCTCACCACGCCCGGCTACGGCTCACCCGGATCGGGGTTCGATCCATATCCGCCGATATTGTTCTCTGCGATGAATCGGGAAACATCGTCGCCGAGCTCGCCGATTGCTGGTTTCGTCGCGTCGAGCTGACTCGGCGGCGTCCGGTCGACGAACGCACGCTTCGGATCGATCTCGTACCGGTCCCGCTTTGCGAGCCCGCCGCCCCGCGCAAGCCGGCCGATTTCTCCGCCATTTTGTCTCGGCTTGCTGGCGCCCGCATGCCGTACCCCGTACGACAGGAACAGGCACTGCTGCTCGAAGCTTTGATCGGCTCGGTTACGTTCCGGTCGTTACAGAAGCTCGTTGATCCTGAGCGCTTTTTTGCCATTGGCGAGCTCGCTGAATCCGGTCAGATCGCACCCGATTCGGTTGAGATCGTCCAGTGCCTGCTACAGCTACTCAAACGGTTCGGCGCAGCTACCGAGACGGAATTGGAATGGCGGCTCGAGCTCTCGCACGATTTGCCCGAGGTGTCGGAGGTCTGGCGCTTGCTGCTCTCCGAAGCGCCCGACTTGGTGGCGGAACTCGCTCTTATCGCCGCTGCGGTGGAAGATCTCCCCAAAATTTTTGCTGACGGTATCAGACAGCCGGACACTCAGCTTTCGCCGATGGCAGAGCAGCTGCTTCAGGGTTCGCCGGCGATCGCGCCTGGAATCGAATTGCTGTGTGATGCGCTGGCCGCGTTGGCGACTGGATGGCCGAAGGCCCAGCCGATGCGGATTCTCGAGCTGGGCGCGAGTACTGGTGGCGCAACCCGTCGCATCCTGAACCGATTGGCGCGATCCGGGGTCGCGGTGACCTACACGGCGGCGAGCACCGATTCCGAACAGGCGGCTAGACTCTCCCCGCTAGCTAAGTCTTTTGCCGGGGTTTCCACCTGCCGCTGGTCGCCGCACGATGGGAATGACCGTCTTAATGGGGCTGTCTTCGACGTCATTCTGGCGATAAATGCCTGCGCGCGTCTGCGGCTCGATCCGGCTTCCCTGACCGGCGTGAGGGATCTGCTTGTGCCTGGTGGATTCTTCGTTGCCGTAGAGGCCGAGCCCAATGCGCTCTGGGACACCGTCTTCGGCCAGAGCGCAAGCTGGTGGCAGCCAACGTCTTGGGCGCACCGTTCATCGCCGCTGCGTTCGGCCGAAGATTGGCGGAGCGAGCTCGCCGCAGCAGGCTTCGAATCCACCGGTACGACAGCGGCCGCCGTGGCGCCGTGGCCGAGCGCGGTATTCTGGGGCTCCGCGCCGCCGCGCTCGGAGCCTGTTCTCAGCGATCCAGCAGAGCCGGCCTCGGTAACTCTCGTCTCAGGAGATACTGCGTTCCGCGCCGCCCTGAAAGATCGCTTAGCCGAGGCGGGGTACGCCGTCACGTTGGCGCAGTCGCTTGATCCACACGCCGCAATTGCAGCCGATAGCGCGCCGCGGTCTGACGACGAAATCCGGCAGATTGTCCTTTTCCTTGCCGAAGAACCTGGCGACGGTGACCCGATCGAGCAGGTGTCGCAACAAATCGCCGCCCTGGCCCAGATCGCCACGATCGCGGTCGAGCGCCGTGCCACGCTGTGGGTGGTCACCTGCGAAGCGCAACAAGCCGCGCACGCGCAACAAGCCTTCGGTCCGGTCGGCGGTGCTCTATGGGGCCTAGGGCGCGTGCTCATCAACGAGATGTCGCACCTTTCGGTTCGTTTGCTCGACCTTCCGGGCACTGCCGCTCCGGACGAGCGCGCACAGCTGGTCGCTGGCGAGTTTGCGGCGGCAACGACCGAGAGCGAGGTCGTCTGGACGCCACTGGGTCGCCATGTTCCTCGTCTGCGCCGAGGCCTTCCGGCGCGCTGGGCAACGGCGGCGGATGAGCTGAGCGTCGGGACCACCCATATCGGGGGGCTCGACGCGCTGGGCTGGGAGGTTCGGACACCCCAACTGGTCGAAGAGGGTCAGGTCGAAATTGAGGTGCACGCTGCTGGCCTCAACTTTCGCGACGTTATGTGGGCCATGGGGCTACTGCCGGAAGAGGCTTTGAGCGACGGTTTCGCGGGCCCAACATTGGGGCTCGAATGTGCCGGCATCGTCCGCTCTCTTGGCCCGAGGGTCGACGGCTTGGCGGTCGGCGACCGGGTCATGGCGTTCGCCCCGGGGTCGTTGAGCACAAGAGTAGTGACGATCGCCGAGGCAGTCGCCCCGATCCCGCCGGAGACGAGCTTTGCCGAAGCCGCGACAATCCCCGTGACGTTCGTTACCGCGGTCTACGCTCTGGGCCACCTGGCAAAGCTCGCTGCGGGAGAACGTGTCCTGATCCACACCGCTTCCGGAGGTGTGGGACTTGCCGCGATCCAATACGCCAAACAGCGCGGCGCAGTAGTGATCGCTACAGCCGGATCGGAGGTAAAAAGGGCATTTCTGCGATTGGCCGGAGCCGATTGTGTCCTTGATTCGCGAGACCTCGCCTTTTGTGAGGCTGTGCGCGAGTTCACCGAGGGGCAAGGGGTCGACATCGTGCTCAACTCGTTGAGCGGCGAGGCGATGGAGCGGAGCCTTGAGGTACTCAAGCCGTTTGGCCGATTTCTCGAGCTCGGAAAGCGGGATTTTTATCTTAACCGGCGGATTCACTTGCGCCCGCTCCGGCAAAACATCTCGTACTTTGCGATCGATATCGATCAATTGCCGGTTCGCCGGCCGGATCTCGCCCGACGGTTGCTGACCGAGGTCTCCGTCGCGCTCTTCAATGGTGAAATCCGTCCATTGGCGCACCGCATATTCTCTTTCGGAGAGCTCGAGGACGCCTTTCGGCTGATGCAGTCGTCTGGTCATATCGGCAAGCTCGTCCTAGTGCCCGATGCCAATACCGGCGTGTGCTTGCGCAAACCGCCCGAGATCGTCTTGCGCCGTGACGGGACCTATCTGATCACCGGCGGCATCGAAGGGTTCGGGTACGAATGCGCGCGATGGCTAGTCGCGCATGGGGCAGGCTCGATCGCGCTCCTCGGCCGTCGCGGGTCGACTACTCCCGGCTGTGATGCGAGGGTAAAAGCCCTCGAAGATGCAGGCGCAGAGGTCCGCGTGTATCAGGGCGACGTAGCCGATCGCGGGTCCTTGGCGATGATTCTCGACGCGATCCGCGCGAATCAGCCGCCGCTAAGAGGCGTTGTCCATGCGGCCTCAGCAATCGAAGACGGTTTTGTCGCCGATATCGAGCGTGCCCGGGTCAGTACCATCATGCACCCCAAGCTCGCGGGAGCAATCGCTCTCGATGCACTGACCCGCCACGATCCGATCGAACTATTTCTGCTGTTCTCGTCGGCGACGACCTTGGTGGGTGCCCCCGGTCAGGGTGTCTATGTCGCCGCGAATATGGCTCTCGAGGCGCTCGCCCGCCAGCGCCAGTGCGAAGGCAGACCGGCGCTGGCGATCGCCTGGGGCCCGATCGAGGACGCCGGCTATCTGGCCGAGCGGCCGGGGATCCTCGATTCGCTCGCTCGTCGGCTTGGCGCTAGACCCATCCCTGCAGCACAGGCTCTTGCCGGGCTCCCTGCAATGATCGCGAGTGGGTTGCCGACGGTCGCGTTTGCCGATACGAGCTGGTCCGAAGCTCGGCAATTTTTGCCGATTCTCGCGACACCGCTGTTTGCGGAGAGCCGGGCCAAAGTATCTCCTTCTCCAGTTGACGAATCTCTCGCCGAACGGCTCGCTGCGTTAGATCCGGAAGCGGCGCTGGCAATGCTGAAGACGGTCGTCGCCGAGGAGGCGGCGACGATATTGCGGCTCCCGGGAGAGGGCATAGACCCATTGCGACCACTCTCCGAAATGGGGATGGATTCGTTGATGGCAGTCGAACTCCGCCTCGCGCTAGAGAACCGGCTGCGGATCGAGTTGCCGCTGGTCTCGCTCACGGAGGGTACGAGCGTCGCGTCGATTGCCGCGCGGCTCGCTGCCGCTGTCTCGACAGGACCTAGGGACGGCGAGGTGATTGCGCTGGCTGCGCGCCACGAGGTTATCGACGGGGCGCGATTCCCGATGGACCCCGACAGAGCCGCGGCGGAGTAGAGCATTTGGACCGGAGCAGCCCCCTCTTCGGTCTGTCGGCACGGGCAAAGGCGCAGCTGATCGCGAAGCTGTCCTCGGCATCTTCGCTCAGAGCCGAGGATCGGCCGCCGCTCCGCTCCAACCGTCACGAGACCACCATTTTCGCCCCGAGGCTCGATGTGTCGGAGCTCGATGGGTTCCGTGAGCTCCGCATGATCCGCGAGGCCGCGGATTTTCTCGGTATCGCCGATCCGTACTTTCGCGCGCACGAGGGCATCGCCGGCGCAGAGACACTCATTGGCAACAAAACCTACGTCAACTTCGCTTCATACAATTACATCGGGCTCAACGGTCATCCGCATATCGCCAACGCGGCGAAGGCTGCGATCGACCGATACGGGACCAGCGTCTCGGCGAGTCGTCCGGTCTCTGGCGAACGGCCGATCCATCGGGAGCTCGAGCAGATGCTGGCGCGGATCCATGGCTGCGAGGATTGCTGCGTTTTGGTCGGCGGCCATTCGACGAACGTCACTGTGATCGGGCATCTGCTCGGCCGAAACGACGTAATCGTTCACGATGCATTGATCCACAACAGTATCGTTCAGGGAGCGATGCTGTCCGGAGCGCGCCGAGTGCCGTTTCCCCATCTTGACCACGGAGCCGCGGATCGGCTGCTCCGCGAGTTGCGTCCACGGCACGGCCGCGCACTCCTCGTCATTGAGGGGCATTACAGTATGGATGGCGATGTCCCTGACTTGGCGAGTTTCATCACCGCAGCGCGACGCTACCGTGCATGGCTAATGGTAGATGAAGCGCACGCGCTCGGCGTATTGGGACAGCGAGGCTTTGGCACGGCCGACCGTTGTGGGGTCGATCCTAGCGATGTCGACATCTGGATGGGGACGCTCAGCAAGAGTCTGGTCTCTTGCGGCGGTTATATCGCCGGAAGAAGGGACCTCATCGACTATCTGAAGCTCACCGCACCCGGTTTCGTCTTTTCGGTTGGAATGGCGCCGGCTACAGCCGCGGCTGCGCTCGCGGCCCTCGAGTTGCTGGAACGGGAGCCTGAGCGGGTGCACCGGCTCAACGACCGGGCTACGCTTTTTCTGCAACTCGCGCGTCAAGGGGGGCTCGATGTCGGCGGTTCGATCGGCGCCTCGATCGTGCCGGTCATAACCGCGAGCTCGATCCGTGCTGGACGTCTTGCGCAAGCGATGTTCAACCGAGGGGTCAATGTCCAGCCCATCCTCTACCCGGCGGTACCAGAGCGGGCCGCTCGTTTGCGGTTTTTTCTGACGGAGTCGCATACCGAGGAGCAGATCCGCGATACGGTGCGGATCCTGATCGAGGAAAATCGCCGAGTGGAGGTCTCGCCGAGTGACCTTGCCGCCGTCGCGCGGCATCTCGGCAAATTGGCGCCTCCGGCGCGGTCGACCTAGAGATCCGGTGACACCCAGCGCATTTCGCAGGAGCGCTCGATGCATCGGCGGAAGGAGTTCTATGCGGCCAAACTCGAAAGTCCGTCGACACTCCCTGGATTCCATCAAAAAATCGACACAGGACAAAAGCGCAATGAGCGGGAGGGGATTGTCAAGTAGCCGGCTGCCTTGGGCTGTCGGTCTTCTTGTTCTAGTCGGCCTATGCCCCCATCCCTGTCTGCCTTCGACAACACAGCAGGTCATCCCGATCGCCGCGGAAGCGAAATCAGTCGCCACGCCTCCTACAGATTCGCAGCAACCGGCTTCCCCTGTAAAACGGACCACCAAGGTACCGATTTTGGTTTATCACCACGTGAGTCAAACAATTTCCGAAGGTTCACCAGGGCTTCGCCGGCTAACTGTAACCGCCGAAGTCTTTGCCCAGCAGATGCAATATCTTCAAGACAACGGATACCACGTGATCACATTTTCTGATGTTGCAGACTTTTTCGAGAACGGGAAAGAATTGCCGGCTTTACCGATTATAATTTCGTTTGACGATGGATGGGCAACCCAATTCGAATATGCGTTACCTAGCCTTGAGAAATATCATTACACTGCAACGTTCTTTGTGGTAACAGATTATATTGGTCGTCCCGGTTTCATTTCCTGGCCCCAATTGCAAACACTCCTCACTGACGGCATGAAAATAGGCAGCCATTCGCGATCACACCCGCGTCTCAGCAAAATCACAGATTCAGCGAAGTTATGGGATCAGATATACGACAGCAAAACAATCCTCGAAACTCAGCTTGAAACCCCGGTAGAAGAATTCGCCTATCCGTATGGATCTTATAATGCCAAGGCTGCTGAGCTGGTCAAGCTGGCGGGATACAGAGCCGGTCGCGGCTGTTGTTCCGGGATCGCCCACACATCACGCGATGTCTTCACACTGAAGGCGATAATGGCCCCCAACGACCTGGAGAAATTCATAGAATATATCGGTGGCGACAGAGTTCGCACTGCGCGCACTGAGCACAGCTCTATTCTGCCGCAGGCCGGCTCGCAGTAGTGCACTTCTGCACCAATGGATGCGAGTACGTCGTAAGGCTCGCCCTTGAAGGTACCGTTGGAAACAATTCCGAGAACCGCGATAGTCTCCGTGCGCAGAACCCGCTAGGTTGCGCGGCGAGCGACGCAATAGCCGGGAGGCGATCATGAAACTGGTGCTCTTTCAGGCGTCCGAAGGAGGCGAGCCGTCGCCCGGGTTACTCACCGAGCGTGGGATTGTTAGCCTTGTCGGCGTGGTCAAGCGAGGTTATACCCCGCAGCTAACGATGCAAGGGCTGATCGACGAGTTCGGCCCGCTAACGCCAACCCTGGAGCGGCTGGCAGCGGAGGGTGAAGCCCTGCCACTCTCCTCGGTTCGACTGCGTGCATCGCTACCGCGGCCCGGCAAGATCCTCTGCTGCATCGCCAATTACTGGGAGCACGCGCAGCGCGAGGCGCGACCACTCAACATGTTCTTGAAGAACCCGGAGGCGGTGGTCGGCCCGGGCGATACGATCATGCTTCCCGAGTTCAGCGAGCCTTGGATCTTCATGCACGAGGCCGAGCTGGCGCTCGTCATTAAGGGTCCGGCGAAGAAGGTCAGCCAGGCGAATTGGCGAAATGCCGTGTTCGGCTACACTTGTCTGATCGACGTGTCGGCGCGTGGCGAGGGAAGGCGGACCTGGAAGGCCGGCAGCTGGCTAGGCAAGTCGTTTGACACCTTCGCTCCGATCGGCCCCTGCATCGCCACCGCCGACGAGATCCCAGAGCCCAATGATCTGGTCGTGCGGTTCTGGAACGATGGCCAGCTGCGTCACAATTACAATACCGACGATATGGAGCACCGGGTGCCGGAACTCGTCGAGTTCGCCTCGACGATCATGACCTTGAATAGCGGCGACCTGATCGCCTGCGGCACCAACCACGAGGGGCTCGGCGCATTGCAGGACGGCGAGACCGTCGAGATTGAGATCGAGCGCATCGGCCGGATGTCGCTGAATGTTGTCGACCCGCTGAAGCGGAGCTGGGAGCGCGGTATTTATATGGGCGCCGACTCGACCAACCCCGAAGCGGTCGAGCGCCACCGTCCGCAGAGCTGACGTAATTGTTTAGCGTTTGATGTAGATGGTGCCAGCTTCGACCCGGACCTCGTAGACCGCCACCGGGGTTGAAACCGGCCCGTTCACCAGCTCCCCGGTGCGCACGTCGAACTGCGCGAAATGCAAAGGGCATTCGATGAGGTAGCCCTCAAGTTTGCCCCGCGATAGCGGAGCATTCCGGTGGCCGCAAACGTCGCTCAGCGCATAGAATGCCCCGTCAACGTTCGCCAGAACCACGCGTGCACCATCGACTGCAACCCACCGCATCTGGCCTGGCGCAAACTCGGTCGCGCTGGCGACGGGAACGAACCCATCGAACATATGAACCACCACCACCCGACCCTCTCCCCGCAGTGCGGGGAAAGGGTCAGGCGAGCAGCGTCAGTTTGGTCTGAACCCGAACAGCTTCGCCGCGTTGTCCGAAGTGATCTTGCGGCGGTCGCCCTCGGGAACACCGGCGAAGATCCGGCCCAGGAAGTCCTGTGATCGGGGCCAAGTCGACTCGGCATGCGGAAAGTCACTGCCCCACAGCATGTTGTCGACCCCGATGTGCTGGCGCAATTCGACGCCGAGATCGTCTTCCATGAACTCGACAAACATGTTGCGTCGCCAGTAGTCACTCGGCAGCATGCCGCTCTGTGACTTCCAGCCCTTCGTGAAGACCGGCCGCTCGCGATAGGTAAAATCCATCTGCTTCAGCCAGTGCGGGATCCATGCGGTCTCGTGCTCGACCGAGCCGACTTTGAGCCGCGGAAAGCGATCGAAGACCCCGGCAAACACCATCGCCGACAGCGAATAGCGCACCCAATGATCGGTGGTCGAGCGGCCGGCGCCGGTCAATTCGCCGACATTCATCGTGAATTCGCAGCCCGGCACGCCAGCGCGGTTGGTGGCGATGTGCATCAGGAGCGGCATCTCGTTGTCCTGCGCCGTCGCCCACAGCCGGTCGTAGGCGGGATCGCGATAGGGCTTGTCAGGCAATGGCGAGACCGGGATGAACGCGCCGACAAGGCCTAGCTTTTTCGCCCGCTCCAGTTCGCGGCAGCCTTCCTCGACATTATCGACATTGAGCATCGCGATGCCTTTGAGGCGCTCCGGATAGGGCTTGCAGAAATCGGTGATCCAGTCGTTGTACACGCGGCAGATTTCAGTCAAGAGTTCGCTGTCAGGCAGCCGGTACCAAAAGAGGCCTTGGCTCGGCTGTAGGCACGAGCCCCACACTCCGTCCTCCTCGTTTTCGACGATCATCGAATGGGCGTTGTATCCGCCCTTGCGGACATCTTCCCAGACCCCGAGAAAGTCGATCTGCGAAGGATCCTCGAACCGCTGCCCGGCCTGCATCACCGCACCCAAGGTGCCGACTTGCATGCCGTTGATCATCCAGGCGTCATATTCGCGGCCCGACTCAGTCTTGCGCCGCTCCATTTTGGGCGCGCGGTCGCGAAACTTGGAGTCAATGCGCCCGGTATACATGTCCGGCGGCTCGACGATGTGAGAATCCGCCGAGATCAGCTTGTAATCCGCCATCACAGACCTCCTCCGATCATATCTCTAGCGTAGCAGTGTAGACCCTATTTACGCGCCGCAACAGGGTATCCCTCTGCCGGCTAGGGCGGGGCGGCTCGGCCTCTCTATTGCCTTTCACACCTTCATCGGCAATATCGTGTTTGCCGCTGCACCTCCGGCGACAGCGGTTCTGATGCTGCTGCTCGGATGGCGGGGCGCCTTGATCTCCGTCGGGCTTCTTGGGCTGCCGGTGGCGGCGACGATCGTATGGCAAAGCCGGATCCCGATCGATCAGGTGCGTCGCCCGCAGAGCCGTACAGCGGAAGACTGGCGCGGGGCGGTGCGATCATGCCGGTACCCTACGGCATGATCATCGATACCGGGCGACCCGAACTGGTGCTGGCGGTCGTAGCCGCGCTGCTGCTATTAAGCCTGTTATGCGCCGGTGGCGCCCGCGTTGGGTTCCGTCGCGTGCCGGTGCCGGTGGCCGCGGAATAACCCGCGCGGATCTGGAGAAGCAAAACAGGAGAGGGCGATGCGCAGGGTAGGGAAGAATTCGTTCACCGAGATCTACTTCGCCGGCTGCAATCCGAGCTTTGTCGAGACCAGCGACGGCTATGTCATGATCGATTCGCCGCAGCAGCCGATCGACGCGGTGCGCTGGCGCGAGCGCATGGAGGACAAGGCGCCGATCCGCTACCTGATCAACACCGAGCCTCATGGCGACCACATCTCCGGCAACGCCTACTTCCCGAATGTGATGGTCGTCGGCCAGGTCAAGCTCCAGGAATGCTTCGAGCGCTATCTCTATGCGTTCGGCACACTCGAAGAAAAACGCGAGCGCTTCAAGGAAACCGATCCCGACAGCGTATGGCTCGTCGGGCACCCCGATTACCCGGCGTCAAACCCGCCCACGCTGACCTTTACCGACACGCTGACGCTCCATGTCGGCAATCACACCTTTAACATCCTCCACATGCCGGGGCACACCGCACCGCAGACCTCGGTCCACGTACCGGAAGAAGGGATTGTGTTCACCGGCGACAACGTCTTCTACAAGTGCCGGACTTGGCTCCAGGAATGCGACCCCTGGGAATGGCTCGAGGCGCTCAAGAGCATCGAGGCGCTCGATGTCGAGACCATCATCCCCGGGCATGGGGACCCCTGCACCAAGGCTTACTTGAAGGAGCAGGGGCAGATCGTCGAGAATTGGGTCGGTTATATCGAGAGGTTTGTCGATCGTGGCCTCACCCCCGACGAGATCCTCAAAGAGCCGCTCGAGGTTACCAAGCAAGACCCCTACCCGATCGGCCAGCGGCTCTTCATCCACGACGAACGGCTGACGGGGATGATCGTCCACAACCTCCACCAGCGCATTCTCGAAAAAAAGCAGCACGCTACCGCTTGATTGCCGAGGGCCGTGAGATGGCAGAGCAATGGACGATGCTCGGCGAATACATGGAGAGCTGCAACTGCGACTATCTCTGTCCGTGCATCTACACGAACCCGCAGGGTCCGGCGACCCACGACCACTGCACCGCGGTATTGGTGTTCCAGATTGACACCGGCAGCTATGGCGACACCAAGCTCGATGGACTGAAGTTCGCGCTGGTGATCCGCTCGGGCAAGGTGATGGCCGACGGCAACTGGATTTTTGCTGGCGTGGTCGACGAGCAGGCTGACGATGCGCAGCGTCAGGCTCTTGCCGCGATCGTCGGCGGCGAAGCCGGCGGCCCCCCAGGATTTATTCGCGACAATTTGGTCAGCGATTTTCGTGGCGTCGCATACAAGCCGATCGAGTTCAACCTGGATGGATTAAAGCGCTCGACCATAATTCCGGATGTGGTCTCTTTCGAGATCGAGGGCGTTGCCTCACGCAACCGCAGCGGCGAGCCGTTTTACATAGACAACACGGCTCACCCGGCGGGGCGCAGGCTCGCGCTTGCGCGCGCGAAGGAGATGCGCGTCCACGGTTTTGGTCTCGACATGGATATCATCGGCAAGGGCAACAACGGGCATTTCGCACGCTTCGCGTGGGCTGCCTGAGCGCGAGCCGGTTTTCCTGAGCACCGCCCGCATCGAACTTCGCGCCCGCGCAGCCACGCAATGGCTGCCATTACCGCGCTCACCTGCCGCTCTGATGCTCGTTGGTGTGCTGGCGATCACCGGTTTGCGGCTGCTATGGCTCGTCTTCCAGCCTGCCGATCTCTACCCTGACGAAGCGCAATACTGGTTTTGGGCGCAGCATCCGGCTCTCGGCTACTATTCGAAACCGCCAATTGTCGCCTGGCTGATCGCGCTGACGACCGGGCTCCTCGGCGAGAGCGAGTTCGCGATACGTCTCTCCGCGCCGCTGCTGCATGCCGGCGCCGCCATTTTTGTCTATGCGATTGGTGCTCGACTCTACGACAGCCGAGTGGGGTTGTGGTCGGCCCTCGCCTACGCCAGCCTGCCGGGAGCGTCGGTCTCGGCTTTCATTATCTCGACCGATGCGCCGCTGCTTCTGTTTTGGGCGGCGGCGCTTTACGCCTTCATCCGGGCGCGTGAAGCCGGCGGATGGGGCTGGTGGCTCGCCGTCGGGATCGCCTGCGGCCTCGGCCTGCTCGCGAAATACGCGATGGCCTACTGGATGCTTTCGGCGCTCGGCTTTGTCCTCGTCTTCCGTGCCGAGCGCCGCCACTTTCCCCGGTTGCTCTCCGCCATCGGCGTTGCCTTGCTGCTGTATTCGCCAAATCTCTGGTGGAATTGGGGCAACGGGTTTGTCAGCTACCTCCATGTCAAGGACAACGCAGGGATCGACGAGCCGCTCCTCCACCCGGAGGCCGTTGTTGAATTCTTCGGCTCGCAATTTGCGGTGTTCGGCCCGCTGTTCTTTGCCGGGCTGATCTGTCTGGCGGCATCGCCGCTCACCCTGGCCGAACCGCGCGCCCGCCTGCTCGCCTCGTTTACCCTGCCGATATTGGCGATGATGGTGGCCGTCAGTTTCTTGTCACGGGCGAACGCCAACTGGGCCGCACCCGCCTTTGTCTCGGCCACGGTACTGGTCGTTGCCTGGGCGCTGGGCCGTGGCTGGCGCAAGCTCGTCATCTTCTCGATCGCACTCCATCTGGCCGCCGTCGCGGTGCTGTTCACCGGCCGCGACACGCTTGCCGCCTTCGGCATCGCACTGCCGGCGAAATACGACGCACTCAGCCGGCTGCGCGGCTGGCGCGAGCTTGGCTCGATTGTCGGCGCCGCACTTGCGCAGCATCCGGGATTGACGTTGTTTGCCGACGATCGCGAGACCCTAGCCGCGCTGATCTATTACGTGCGTCCGCACCCGTTCGATGCCGTCAAGTGGAAGCTGAAGAGCGGCCTCGCCAAGGACCAGTGGGAACTGACCAATGGTCTGCCGCGACACCGCGGCGGGAATTTCCTTCTAGTGTCAGAGCACGAGCTGATCCCCGAGATGAGCCCGAGCTTCGCCGCAATCGATCGTCTTCGGTCGATCGTCATTCCGCTCGGGCCCGGAGACTACCGTACCTACACGCTTTACGTCGCGCGCGATTTCAGGGGCTATTCCTGGGATCGCCCGTAGCTGTGTAGTCGGTGACCGATAAACAGGGGTAATTCCGTCGCCGGACGCCCGGCATGCATGACCGTCGCCGGTGCGATGGGCTCGATCGTATCGAACCAGGCGCCGAATTGTCCCTCGATTTGGGCGAGCGAGCGCCGGGGAGCGACGATCAGAACATCGACACCGGCGTAGTCATCGGGGTTGGTGGTCAGCCCATATTGTCGCGGGTCCGGGCCGAGACAGATCACCGGGATCCGACCACCGAGAGCGTAATCGATCTTGCCGGCTTCGTGCCATTTCAGGGTCGCAACGACCAACCCGGGTCTGTCGAGGAAGCCTCGCTTCTCGAATTCGGCTCGCAGGGAAGTCCAATCCACGACATCGAGGTTGGGGTTCCTGCCGAGCGCTAATTCCTCGTTCAGGCCGGACAGCCAGTTGAACCGGATCTCGCCCGCAACAAAGACCACGCCGAGGATGATGAACGCCGCCGTGGCGCCAAGCCAGATCCGCACCAGCCGGTTGGTTTGTCGGCGACGGGCAATCGCCTCGCCCAGCAACGGCACCAGCATCAGATAGCCTGGTGCCGCCCAATGAAAGAGCGGGTTGCCCCATAGTGCGGCCACCGTGAACACGAGAATTGGCGGTGCCGCGAGGCAAACGAGCAGCCACCGGTCCCGGTCGGACGGTCCGCGGTACGCCGCGAGGAGGCCGCACCACACCAACGGCGCCCATACCCAGGGAAGAAGAAACGCGGCTTGGCCGGCGATGGCCGATAGCGGGCCCAACGGGCGGAGTGGACCGCTGGCCCGAGTCCCCTGGAAGAGAAACGAGATCCAGCCATGCTCGACATTCCAGATCAAAACAGGCAGGAAGACCATCAACGCCGCTGCTCCAGCGATGTAGGGCTGCGGCTGCCGAAGCCAACGACGGCTGCGCGGTTCGGTCGCCAGAAACGCCGCGACACCGATCAGGGTCAGCACAGCCGAATATTTGGAACACAGGGCCAATCCGGCGCAGGCACCGGTCGCCGACCACCAGCGCCAAGCCGCGCGGCCATCCGAACGCAGCGCAAGGATCAAGCAAAATAGGACACCGAGCAAAGCCGCGAAGAGCGGGCCG
>JAFAHQ010000391.1 GCA_019237135.1 Alphaproteobacteria bacterium | reverse complement strand
TTCTAGGCGCGGACGGGAACGCCCTTCTGTTCGAGGACCTGTTGCAGTTCGCCGGTCTCGTACATCTCGCGGATAATGTCACAGCCACCGATGAACTCGCCCTTGACATAGAGCTGCGGGATCGTCGGCCAGTTCGAGAATTCCTTGATCCCCTGGCGGATCCCCGGATCGGCAAGGACGTCCACACCTTTGAACTTGACCCCGAGATGGCTCAGGATCTGAACGACCGCCGCCGAGAAGCCGCATTGCGGAAAAACTGGCGAGCCTTTCATGTAGAGCACCACCGGGTGGTCGGCGACCTCTTGGCGGATGCGCTCGTGAACCGTGTTGTCCATCCTGTTGATCCTCGATTTAGAAAGAGCCGGAGTTACCGAACTTGCCTCAATCCTCGGGCGCGCCGGTCTGCAGGGCGAGGGCGTGCAGTTCGTTGCCCATGCGCCCGCGCAGCGCCTGATACACCATCTGGTGCTGTTGGAGGCGGGTCTTGCCGCGGAAAGCATTGGAGACGACGTGCGCCGCGTAATGGTCTCCGTCGCCGCGCAGATCTTCGATCGAGACCTGCGCGTCAGGCAGGCTCTCCTTGATCAACCGCTCGATCGTCGCCGCGTCCATCGCCATCGCCCGACCCCTCGCTCACGCCCGCGCCATGTAGCCCGGCAGCCAAGCCTCGTTCGCGGCCTTCAATGCGCCAACCGATATGGCATCGCTGCCCGGAAGTGTCAACGCGACCCCGCCGACCACGCCGATGACGCGGGCGGGAACCCCGGCCGCGCCCGCGGCCGCCACCACGGTCTCGGGATCGGACGTCTCGACCAGGTAGCGCGCCTGGTCTTCGCCGAAAAGGTAAGCGTTCTGCGGCAGAACGCCCGGCGGGGGCGCGAGGAGTATGCCGCGGCCGCTTGCCATCGCCATCTCGGCAACCGCCACCAAAAATCCGCCGTCGGAGAGGTCGTGGCAGGCGGCGACGCGCCCGGCACGGATCTGGCCACGCACGAAATCACCGTTTTGCCGCTCTGCGGCAAGGTCGACCGGGGGCGGCGGGCCGGCTTCGCTCTCCTCGATCTCGCGCAGATAGAGCGAGCATCCGACGTGGCCGTCGGTGGCGCCGACCAGGATCACCGCATCGCCGTCGCGCTTTAGCGCGAGGTCTACGGCATGTCGCGCGTCGGCGAGAAGGCCGACCCCGCCAATCACCGGAGTCGGCAGGATCGCGTTTCCGCTGGTCTCGTTGTAGAGCGACACATTGCCCGACACGATGGGATAATCGAGGGCGAGACAAGCCTCCCGCATGCCCTCAACGGCGCCGACAAACTCGCCCATGATGTCAGGCCGCTCGGGATTGCCGAAATTCATGTTGTCGGTGAGCGCGAGCGGCTCGGCGCCGACCGCAGTCAGGTTGCGCCAACTTTCGGCGACGACCTGCGCGCCGCCGCGGCGCGGGTCCGCCCGGACATAGCGCGGCGTGCAATCGGTGGCGAGCGCCAACGCTTTGCCGCCGGGCGACACACGGATCACTGCGGCGTCGCCGCCTGGGCGCTTGACGGTATTGCCCATGACCAAGTGATCGTATTGCTCCCAAATCCACCGCTTTGAGGCGAGAGGAGGCGAGGCGAGAAGCCGCTCTAGGCACCTGATCGGGTCGCGCGGCGTTAGCGCGCGCGGATCGATTCCGGGCGCGGTATCCCGGCGCCGCCACGGACGCCGGTAGACCGGTGCCTCACCGACCAGCGGCCCGACCGGGATGTCGGCCGCGATCTTTCCGTCGATGCGCAGCACAAGCCGTCCTGTCTCGGTGACCCGGCCGATCTGAGCAAAGTCGAGTTCCCATTTCTCGAAGATGCGGCCCGCATCGGCTTCGCTGCCGGGCCGCAGGATCATCAGCATCCGCTCTTGGCTTTCGCTCAGCATGATCTCGTACGCGCTCATGCCGGTCTCACGCAGCGGGACACGGTCGAGATCGAGCTCGATGCCGAGCCCGCCCTTGCCGGCCATCTCCACCGCAGAGGACGTCAGACCGGCGGCACCCATGTCCTGGATCGCGACGATCGCGTCGCCTTCCATCAGCTCGAGGCAGGCCTCGATCAGCAATTTCTCGGTGAAAGGGTCCCCGACCTGCACCGTTGGCCGCTTCTCGCCGGCGTCCGAACCAAACTCGGCCGAAGCCATCGTCGCACCGTGGATGCCGTCGCGCCCGGTCTTTGCGCCGACATAGATGACCGGGTTGCCCGGGCCGGCGGCGGCCGAATAGAAGATCCGGTCTGCCCGCGCGAGGCCGACGCACATCGCATTGACCAGGATGTTGCCGTCATAGGACGGGTCGAACCCGCACTCGCCGCCCACGGTCGGCACGCCGACGCAGTTGCCGTAGCCGCCGATGCCGGAGACCACACCCGCCACCAGATGGCGGGTCCGGGGGTGGTCGGGGCTGCCAAAATGAAGCGAATCGAGAATCGCGATCGGCCGGGCGCCCATCGTGAAGACATCGCGCAGGATGCCGCCGACTCCGGTCGCCGCACCCTGATAAGGCTCGATGAAGGAAGGGTGGTTGTGGCTCTCGATCTTGAACACCACGGCGTCGCCGTCGCCGATATCGACGACGCCGGCGTTCTCACCGGGGCCGCAGATCACCCGGGGCCCGGTGGTCGGCAATGTCTTGAGCCAAATCTTCGACGATTTGTACGAGCAGTGTTCGCTCCACATCGCCGCAAAGATGCCGAGCTCGGTCAGGTTCGGGGTATGTCCGAGGATCGAGACCGCGCGCTCGAACTCCTCTTCCGTCAAGCCGTGTTCGGCAGCGAAAGAAGGGGTGACGTTGCTTCCACCTCTCACTGCAGTGCGCCTACTAGGCCCTCGAAGAACGCCCTGCCGTCGGTGCCGCCGAGCAGTGGGTCGACAACATTCTCGAGATGCGGCATCAGGCCGAGCACGGTGCGGCTATTGTCGAAGATGCCGGCGATCGCACGCGCCGAGCCGTTGAAGTTTCCGGCCTCGGAAAGGGCACCATCCGGCCCGCAATAGCGGAACGCGACGAGGCCCCGGTCCTCGAGCCGGTCGAGCGTATCGGGGTCGGCGGTGTAGTTGCCGTCATGATGAGCGACCGGAACCCGGATCGTCTGCCCCGCTTCGTAGCCGCAGGTAAAGATCGTCTGGTTGTTTTCGACCCGCAGGTGCACGTCGCGGCAGGTGAAGCGCAGCGAGCGGTTCGGCAATAAAGCGCCGGGCAGCATCCCTGCTTCGGCCAGGATCTGAAAGCCGTTGCAGATGCCGAGAACCGGAATGCCCCTGGCGGCCCGGTCACGCACCTCTTGCATGACCGGCGAATGCGCAGCCATCGCCCCGCAGCGCAGATAGTCGCCATAGGCGAATCCACCCGGGAGGACGATCAGATCGCTTTCCGGCATGGCCGCGTCGCGGTGCCAGACGCGGATCGGCTCGTGTCCGGTAACGAGCGCCAGTGCAGCGCAAACATCGCGCTCGCGGTTCGAACCCGGGAAGACTACGATGACAGCTCTCATCGACGGGCCTGCGCAAACACCTCGGTCAGATATTCCCGCGCTAATGGTCGGTCAAGGAAATGAACCAAGTGGGCGGCACTGGGCCATCACCAGGTGCAACGAACAGTTGTGTCATCGGTTAACCGTTGGTGCACCTGCAGCAAATCTACAGCAAAACTTCTCCTTAAGGTTGAAGTGCTTATCCGGCCCAACGGCCGCTTAAGCGGCAAGGTGAGCGGCAAGTTTGCAATGTGAATTGGGCAATTCTGAGGTCGTCTTTATCGCAATGATGCTGCGCTTCGCTTGCGCCGTCGGGGTACGGCGCCATTCAGTGGCGATCCCCGGAATCCCCGGCCGGTGCAGTCTCGGCGGCGAGCCGCGCGGCGGCGACCGACGCCGGGCGGGCTCTGCGATCCACGCTCTCGGCCGCGCGCTCGAGGACCGGGTAGGCAAGCGCGGCGATGTGGGAGTGCACACGGCGCAAGTCCCGCACGATGCGCAGAAAGATGCCGCTCTCGACGGCGGCGAGGACCGCGTCCGCTCCCTTTGCGGCGCCCTGTAGGGAGCGGACGTTTGTGTCTGCCGCCTCCGCCTCCATGCGGCGCATCAGCCGCTTTTGGGCGACCAGCCGCCGCGCCTCGGAGAGCGCGGCATCACCGCGCAGGAATACAGTCAACCCGAGCCGCAGGCTCTCCACCAGCTCGGCGTGCATCGCGGCGATCTCGTCGAGCTCCTGCGGGGTGAAACCGCCGCCGCGCCGCGCGCGTCGCGCCGCGAACTCCAAGAGATTGTTCGCGACGATATCGCCGGCGTGTTCGAGGTTGATTACCGCCGACAAGATCTCCTGGCCCCGAGCCCCCTCGTCATCGTCATCGAGCGGCTGCTCGTCGCCGAGATCGGCAAGGTAGCGGCGGATCGCTGCGCCGAGCCGATCCATGATGCGCTCGGTCCGCGAGATGTCCGCCGCGCGGCGGCGGTCGCCCGAGCGGAACACTTCAATTGCCCCGCGCAGCATGCCCTCGAACATATCGGCCATGCGCAGGGTCTCGCGCGCAGCGTTTGCCAACGCCACACTCGCGCTGTCGAGCGCCGCCGGCTCGAGATGGACGGGCCTCGCAGGATCGACCGGTCGTGGCGGATCGGGAATAAATCGGACGAGAAGCGCCGCCAGACGATCGGTGAATGGCAGCAACAGCACCGCCAGTGCCAGGTTGAAGGCCGTGTGGAAATTGACCACGGCGCGCGCCGGGGCCGATTCGATATCTGCGAGCAGCCCGGCAATCAACGTGAGGAGCGGCAGGACGACGACGCAGCCTGCCCCACGGACCAGCAAATTGCCAAGCGGGAGACGGCGCGCCGGGCCAGAGCCGGCCTCGAAGAGCGGCGGCAGCGTGCCGCCGAGATTGGCGCCGACGACGAGAGCCAGCGACGCCGAGGGCGCGACCACGCCGGAAGCGGCGAGCGAGACAATCAACAGGACGACGGCGACGCTCGAATGGCACGCCCAGGTCAGGGCTCCGGCGATCAGCACCGCCAACACCGGTTCGCCGGTGAGGGACACCAGCACGGTCCGCAGGGCGGGTGCCGTCTCGACCGGTGCGAGGGTTTGGCCGAGCGCGCCGAGAGCGATCAGCATTAGCCCAAGGCCGATTCCCACCCGGCCGACGTTTTTGGCACGTCCATCCGCCGATGAGCGAAAGAGGACGACCCCGATCAGCACCAGGAGCGGCGCCACCGCGGTGATGTCGAAGGCCAAGATTTGGGTGATCAAAGTGCTGCCGAGGTTTGCCCCGAGCATGACGGCGAGCGCCGGCGCCAGGTCGAGCGCGCCGCGCGCGGCGAACGAGGTCGCCATCAGTCCGGTCGCGGTGCTGCTCTGCAGGACCGCGGTCACCGCAAGGCCGATCATCACGGCCCGCAGACGAGCCCCTCTGCCCGGCGGTGCGAGGCGGCGGCCGAGCCATTGGCGCAGCTCGGCGCCAAAGCCGCGCTCGACGCCGGTGGTGACCATGTGGGTGCCCCAGAGGAGCAGACCGACATAGCCGCCAAGTTGCAGCAGTATCAGCGTGCCCGACATTTCCGTCCCATCATTCGGGCGCTCCGGCTCGGCCTCCTCCGATCCCATCGCCCGCAGATGGGTGATGGTCAAGGCGGAGGCGGCTTTGTGTGACGGCTATACCACGGTTCTGTCGAGCTCGGCACAGCAGGTTCGCCTCCCGCAGATGCGCGGCCATCCTGAAACGCGACGGCAATCAGAGCATGACACCAAAGCTCGCGCGCCGAGGGAGTCCACAAGCGCGACCGGCGCGCTTGTCGACGGATAAGGGTCGAAGATGAGACCGTCATGGTCAAGTCCCACCCGTAGCGAGGGTAACAATACGCACAAGGACGAGCGCGGCCGCAACGATCAGATAGGCCCGTAAAACGACTAGCCAGACCCGATTGAGCACGGTCAATTGTCGGGGCGGCAGTTCAGCCATCGGCGGCATTCGCCACGTATTGCGCAGTGACAGCGCAGCTGGCTCGATGGGTGCGTCCACGGTAGGGTAGATGCTGCTGAAAGTGAGATAAATGACCAGCGCAACGAGGCTGCCGCCGGCCAGCACGGCGATGATCGTTTCTCCGCTGATCTCCGGGTAGAGGACCGAGGCCGTCAGTATGATTGACAGCATCACTAGGGCGGCGATTACCGCACCGGTGAAGAGGTTGAGGCCTCGCGCGTTGACCCAGGGACCGAGCACGGCTCTGTCGTTGCACAGCAACAGCAGAAAAACTGTCGCACTCGGCAGCAGCACGCCGGCGAGGGTCTGGACCGCGTTGGTCAGCAGCCCAAGCGGCGTGCCAGGGGTCAGGACCAGCGCGGCCGCGAGCGCGATCAGGCCACAATAAACCCCATAGAATGCCTTTGCTTCGGCTGGCTTGCGGTGCAGCGAATGGTGCAGATCGAGCACGTCGCCGATTGCGTAGGCGGTCGACAGCGACACTGCAGCGGCGCCGATGATGCAGGCGTCGATCAGCGCCAGCGCGAACAACACCGCGGGGACCTTTCCGGCGTATTGTTCGAGGCCCAAAGCGACGCCTCCGGCGTCGCTGAACCCGCCGAATTCAGGGTGGCCGGCAAAGGTCGCGGCGGCAATCGCCATCAGAGCAACAGCGCCGACCGTCACGATGACGATGCCGATCCACAGATCTGCACGCTCGTAAGGAATGAAGCGCGGGGAAATTCGCTTATCGATGACGTAGCTCTGCTGAAAGAATAGCTGCCAGGGCGCGACTGTCGTGCCGACGATGGCGATGATCAGCAGCATCACTTCGCTCAATCGGCCTCCTTGGAAGCTTTCCTGAGGCAGCCTCGGCACCAGAAAGTCTCCGAGCATTTGCCCGACGGGCGGATGCACCATCAGAAACACCGGGACGAGCAGCAGGCTGCCGACGACGAGGAAGAGCGAGAACCGCTCAAAACGGCGGAAATTGCCGGTGCCGGCCGCAATCATGATCAAAGCCGCCGCAACGACGACGCCTAGCGACTTTGAAACGCCGAGATAGCCGAGCGCCAGGCTAATGCCGATGAACTCGGTGACGATCGTCAGCGCATTGAGCAGAAAAAGGTCGATAACGCTGAAGGTGCCCCAGAATTTACCGAAGCGCTCAAGGATCAACCGGGCGTGCCCGACCCCGGACACCGCGCCGAGCCGCAGCACCATCTCCTGGTTGACATAGAGAACGGGGATCAGCAGCGCGAGAGTCCACAAGAGGGTCGTGCCGTATTCCTGGCCGGCTTGTGTATAGGTGCCAAAGGCGCCGGCGTCATTGTCGCCGACCATGACGATCAGACCCGGCCCGAGGATCGCCAGCAACGTCTTTAGCTTGGCGAGCCAGCCAATCCGCGGGGCGACGTCGCCGTGCAGGATCGTTCCGAGCGCACCGTTGATGTGGCCGATGTGGGCATCGTCGAGCACGGCGGTGTGAGGCTCGGACGCGAGGAATTCGCTGACGGAGGACACGGCTTCGCCCGTCATTGGCCGCATTCGGCCGCCGCATGGCGACCGGGCGATTTCGGGCGTTTTTCGGCGATTCCAAGCTTATCGGCGCGCGAGCGCATCTCGGCCCACACCTCGTCGGGGGTGATGCCGCACTCGCGCCACAGCACGACTAAGTGGTACATCAGATCGGCGCTCTCACGAACGACGCCGCGCGAGCGGTGGCGCACCGCCTCGAGGGCGATCTCGCCGGCCTCCTCCATCAGTTTTTGCGCAAGCTTGGTTCGCCCGCAGGCGAGCAGCCGCGCCGTGCGTGGATTGTCCCGCTCGTTGACCCGGTCGAGGTCATCGTAGAGGCGCGCGATCTCCCTCGCGTCCGCTCGAAGCTCTGAGCCGGCGCGCGGGAGTACCACCTCTGGAGCCGCATCTTGCCTTACCAGGGCAGACATGTCTCATCCCTCCATTTCCAGGTTGCTGATATGCCGACCCGGATGGAGTGGCGGACTGCCCCTAGCGGCGGACCTCCATTACGATTGCAACAATCGGTCCGGCCGAGGGACCCCGTCGCATCACCCGGGGCAGGCGGCCCGAAGAGCCGGTCGCGACGAGGCGACTTGGAGGCTCCGCGGACGTGTTGCTAGATCGAGGTTCCATCGTTCGGTTGTTGTTGCGCACTCATCCTTGGGCGAGACGTCCAAAGATACCGTGCCAGGTATGCTCTTTGCGTCGAGTTGTCAATGGCAAAATTTCGAGATCGGAGCCATTTCCAGGCTCTTAACGACTAATGAAGAGCCGCGGACAGGGGGCTCAACGTGCGAGCCGTGGAGCTTCTGACCGCCTATGCTCTCCGTGAAATCCG
>JAFAHQ010000389.1 GCA_019237135.1 Alphaproteobacteria bacterium | reverse complement strand
CTTAGGCAAACGCCGCCGGCAAGGACGCTTTACAAACAGGAAATCCTAGAGAGCAGGCTTCGGAGCGTCGCTCCTTGCGCAAATCGAGGTCATCAAAGCGTCCCGGGTCCAACTCGCGAACGAGCTCGATGCATCACTGAGAGACCAACCTCTTGCCGTCGGTGCGAACATGCTAACGCGAAACTCCGGCCCAAAATCGACGCGTTTCATTCACCGAAGTCGGCCGAAGGCCGGTGCGGAACTCGCGATGACGATTCCAACCGAACGGGACCTACTCTTAGCGCGGGGGATGAGCAAAAGAGCAGGAAGATTATCGCTATATTTGCGTTAGCTGTTGATATGGTCCGATGGCGGCGGCTCCCATGATCCACGCTTCGGGCTTCATTCGGTCGCCGAGGGCTTCGATGGTTCTGCGCCAGCTCAGATAGGTGGGGAGGTTCTTGGTGGCGACGCCGTGGAAGCGCCGGATCCATTCCTTCAAGCGGCCGTGGTAGGCATTGACATTGTTGATGTGAAGTTCGGGCGCCTCCGGCTTTGGATGTCCTGGCGCGGGCAAGACGTGGAGTTTCAGTTTGGCTTCCCGCGCAAACGCCGTGATGGCGGTCCCTCCATCGCAGCAAAAGTCCGTGGCCGGGGCGATCGCGCCGCCCAGCGCGGCCATGATGCTGTGGGCGTCGAGCCGCGGCAAAACCGCGTCCAGTGTGGCGCCGGTGCGGTCACGAGCGACGATGACGGGGATTTGCTCGTTCGACAGGCCGCGTTTGCCGGCTTTGCCGCCCCGCTTTCGCGGCGGTCGGGGGAGGTCTCTGTGCTTGCCCTTGAACGATTCCAAGACGAATGTCTCGTCAGCCTCGACGATGCCGGACAAAGAGCCGGGCTTGTCGAAGTTGAGCGCGGAAAGAAAGCGATGACGCCAGCGAAACGCGGTGGTGGGATCGATCCGACAACGCTCGGCCGCCTTCGCAACGGACTCGCCGCTGATCAAGGCTTCCGCCTGATCCATCCAGCGTTCCCGGTAGCGCAATCCCGCCAACGGCGTTCCCGTCAGCGGACTGAACGTCTTGCGGCAGCCCTTGCAGCGGTAGCGAGGCAGGGCGTTCGCCCGACCCCAACGCCCGACGTCATGTCCGCCACAATGAGGGCAGCCGAACCTGCCGATTCGATCCTGTCCGACCTGGGAAAGCAGGTCCGGCGCGCAACCCGAACTCGCGCCGGCGAGCGCCTCGGCCTGCGCCGCGTCGCTGCCTCCTTGCCCAACGTCCTCGATCGCCGCATCCAGAAATTCAACCGGGTCGTTCGCTTCCGCCAACGCCAAATCGTGAAACGCCAAGCCGCGCTGGGCCGAACTCAGAAGCCCAATTCCGGCTCGCCAAACGCCAAACGTCTCGTCGTCCATCGCCGCATCTCCCATACTCATCCAATCCTGCCATGTATCAACATATAACGCAAATATAGCCATTCTTTTTGGTGTGGTCGGGCGATTCCGGTGCTCTTCACCTCGTCAAACCGGGCAAAAGAGATGTCGCGCCATTCCGGCGGGGTCAGATCCGGCCAGCGCAACAGTCCTGAGACCAGATCCTCGCGGCTGTAACCGAGGATCTTGAGATACGCGTCGTTGGCGGCAAGTACACGACCGTCAAAATGCCAGGTTTCGATCCCGATAATGTTCGCGTCGACCAGGCGCTGAACCTGCGCCTGAGTCTCGCGCAGCGCCTCGGCGGCTCGCTTGGCTTCGGTGATGTCCTCCGACGCGATCAACACGACAGGACGAGCCTTGATCAGCACGGCTCTGCCCGTCTCGCGCGCGTGGATGACGCTGCCATCCTTGCGGACCTTACGTGTCTCCCAACTCGCGCTGCGCCCGAGACGCTCCAGGCAGGCTGTCTGTTTCTTCAACGCGTATTCCCGGTCGTCCTCATGAATCACGGTCCCCACGTGTCGGCCGATC
The DNA here is from genome assembly GCA_019237135.1 of Alphaproteobacteria bacterium. GTDB lineage: Bacteria > Pseudomonadota > Alphaproteobacteria > ATCC43930 > CGMCC-115725 > AP-15. Next base: position 621 of record JAFAHQ010000389.1, on the reverse strand, counting down.
AAGTCTTCCCGCGCGTATCCGAGCTGCTCGGCGCCAAAGGGATTAACGGACAGAATGATATGCGAGGAATCCAACATGAAATACATGGTGGGGTTGTTCTCGAAGACGGCCTTCCATTGCTCCTCGCTCTCTCGCAGAGCCTCTTGTGCTTGTTTCTGCTCAGTGACGTCGACGGCGGCCCCGATGATTTCAACGACTGCGCCGGATTGACTGAGAATGGGACGGCCTACTGCGTGAACGTGCTTGGTCTCGCCGTCGGGAAGAACGATTCGGAAATCGAAGTCTGTTTCCCCGCCAAGCGTGACTCGCGTCTTGCTTTCGAGCCAAAGGGCCCGGTCTTCCGGGTGAATTCGCTCGAGCACCGCGTCAAGGGACGGCACGCCGGCCGCCGGATCAAAGCCGAATAAGCGGTATCGGCCCTTGGACCAGTGGGTGATCTCGTTCGCGGCCGGGCTCCATGCCCAGCTGCCGCTCTTGCTCAGCGCCTCGGCCGCCGACATATAGGCCTCGCTTCGCCTTAGCGTCTCCTCCGCCTGCTTGCGCTCAGTAATGTCGCGAACCAGGGTCAGGCGCCGAAACTCGCTGTTTTGCTCGAACCGGCCCGCGCGCACCTCAACAGGG
>JAFAHQ010000241.1 GCA_019237135.1 Alphaproteobacteria bacterium | reverse complement strand
AGCGGCATCTTCCTGGCGCCGTTCCACAAAATCGACGAGAACCCGACGCTGCAGATCGAGCGCGACCTCGAGCTGCTGCAGTGGCTCGACAAGCTGAACTACCACGAGGCCTGGGTCGGTGAGCACCATTCCGGCGGGTTCGAGCTGATCGCCTGTCCGGAGATGTTCATCGCCGCCGCGGCGCAGCGCACCCGTCACATCCGGCTGGGTACTGGGGTGGTGTCGCTGCCCTACCACAATCCGTTCATGCTGGCCGACCGCATGGTCCAGCTCGACCACATGACCCGCGGGCGGGCGATGTTCGGGGTTGGACCGGGCGCCCTGGTCCATGATGCGCTGAAGATCGGCATCGACCCCGGTGCCCAACGCAAGATGATGAACGAGGCGCTCGAGGTCATCATCCCGCTGTTGCGCGGCGAGATGGTCAGCCGCAAGACCGACTGGTTCAACCTGACCGACGCGCAATTGCAGTTGCGCCCCTATACCCACCCGACGATGGAATTGGCGGTGGCGGCGGCGCGCTCCCCGTCCGGATCGCTGCTCGCCGGCAAGCATGGCATCGGCATGCTGTCGATCGGCGGCACCGCACCGGCGCAGATGGAGCGGCACACCGCCAATTGGGGGCTCTATGAAGAGACCGCGCGCGCCACCGGGCATACGCCAAACCGCAAGGACTGGCGCGTCGTCGGCTTTTTCCACATCGCCGAGACGCGCGAGCAGGCGCGCAAAAACGTCCAATTCGGGGTGCAGGCCTTCGCCAATTATTTTCGCGATATCGCGACCTTCCCGATCATTCCGCCCGATGTCGGCGACCCGACCGAGTGGCTGATCGAGACCGGGACCGCGTGCATCGGCACCCCGGCCGACGCGATCGCCTATATTGACCGGCTGGTCAAAGGCTCGGGCGGGTTTGGCGTGCTGTGCGAATTGGCGCAGAACTGGGCCGACTGGGATGCCACGAAAAAGCATTATGAACTGATGGCACGTTTCGTCCACCCGCAGTTCCAGAAGAGCCGCGATCTGCTGCGCGCCAGCTACAATTTCGCCGTCCAGCACCACGAGGATTTCCTCGGACAGGCTGGTGCGGCGATCCAAGCCGAGATCGACCGACACGCCTCCCGCCATGCGGCCGCGGGCGAAAGGCCTGCGGCGGAATAGGCTCTCACCGCGCCTAGGGAATGGGGTCGGGCGCGATGTTAGTGCCTTGGCAAATTAAGATATCATCGGCGCCGAGCAGCACGGAGCCAATAGAATCGAGCAGTCCCGCGTTCAGCTTTGGGCAAGGCGGTAATCGTGCTCGAGCGATCTGCATCGATTGTACAAAATGCCAGAGATGGGGCTGATGCTAGTCTTTGAGGGTCTTATCAACGACACGGTAGGTCTTTAGTCCCAAGGCGCGCGCCAAATCTTTCGCTCGTTTTTTCGCCTCCTCCTTAGTGTGCACCAGGAAAATCTCGGGGGTACCAACGGGTGCGTTACCTTCGTCATCGCGTTTGGAGATCCTGGCGCGAAAGCCGGTGCCGTCCTGGTCGATCGTCAGCCGGACAATCATGACCCGATCGTCCCATCGCATTCCGACACATTTTCGGATTGGGCTATCTGCTGTCGCGCGACCTGAAGCCAGGGGTCACGAATTGTCAATCCTCGTTTGACCCAGGGAATGCCACTGGGATCGCTCGCTTCGTAGAGTATCTGCGCCAGTTCTTCGACTGAACGCCTCACTCCGGGTGTTGCCATAAGTTTGCCTTTCATAATGGACGGATTTAAGGCTGTACCCTCGTGCCTTGTTAATCGGGTATCTCCCCGCCAAAGCCAGCCGGCACTGCTCAGTACGGATTTCGCCGAGCCCGCGAGATTGCTGGCATTATTATTCCGACCAGGAGCACGATCATCAGGAACAGCGCGATTTTCCAACCCCAAGTGACCGGCGCGATTGCTGCAATGGCTACACCAAATGCGATCATGCAAACTCGAACCAGCGCATCGTTACCCCGCTTGATGCGAGCCTGTTCTCGGGGCCCGAGAAACATGCTTTGGGGAGGTTGTGATGGTGTTATAGGGTCAGCCATTCCGCCTGCTCCCTTTACGCCGTGTTTGCTGAAACGCGCTCACAGACCGCGAAGTGGGCCATCCAACCGATTGAGGTGATTGAGAGCGGCCTTGCTGACTGCGATCGCTTGGCGAGCTTCTGCAATGAAATGTGTGGTTTCAGCTCGACCTTCCACACTGCGCAAGCAAAGCTCGTGCGATTTTGGAAATTGCGGCGGCGATTTCTGCGGCATCACGGCATCCCCGCTTTGGCAAGTGCAGGCGGGAGTGCGCGCCGCCCTCTCAGAGGGAAGCCAACCTCTCAGCCGTCGGCGCCCGGATTGGGTCGCTGCCGACGATAAATAGCAATATGGTATCGGACGACGCCTGTTGCGAGTCCTCGACACCCCGGCCTATAACGTTGACTATTCCGACAATCGGGTGAGATCGTCGAGGACTTGCGCTATCAGCTTTCGGCGGCGCGGATCCCGTGCCTCGGGAGTTCCAGCGAAAAGTTGGATCAGATATCGCGCCTTTGCTGCAGCCTCGGGCCAAGTCGTCGATGGAGCTGCAACGGCATGGCGCTCGAATTCTTCCTGCCGGCGGCGCAGGATTGCCTGATCGGCTTGGACCTCGTGGAGGCGCCTGCGGATTTCCGTCGATCTCTGTGCAGCCATGCCGCGATGCTCGTCGAGTTCAACTGGGGGGTCGGTCATCATCATTTATCCTTGCCACCGAGCTACTCACGCATATTGGGGCTGATAAAACCTCAACTCAATTCCTGGAGCTGACAAATAGCTCATTGACTACCGCCGGAGCCTATTATCCACGGTCAAGCACGCTTCGAGATTTCAGTGGCACCACAATTTCAACCTCGCAATCTTTTGCGTCGTCACCATTTATGGGCATCCCGAATTTCATGAAAGATCGGCAGCCATGGCTATCTCGATAAATAGCAACACAAGCGGATTTAGGAAATGGTCGGAGGCTCAGGAGCTCAAGAAGCGTGAAAAAACCCGCGCCGGCGCGGGAGAAAGCGGCGGTGCCGCGGCTCTAGATCCCCACCCGGAGGTAATCACATCGGACGAGACGCTGCACCGTCCCTGGCTGGTGCCCGGGGTCGGTAGACTGTAAGCTCTTTGCGGAAAGTAGAATCTCGGTCGTCAACTCGAAGGAGCGCTCGCTCAACGCGGGAGCAACGCTCGCTGGCTTGGCTCTCCCTCGCCTGGCCTTGGAAAACACGATTCGGCGAAAGGATGCGCGCTGGTGGAAGTTTTCGTGCGCGACAACGACGTCAATGGTGCATTGCGAGTGCTAAAGAAAAAGATGCAGCGCGAAGGCGTATTCCGCAAGATGAAGCGGCGGCGAGCCTACGAAAAGCCGTCGGAACGGAGGGTGCGGGAGAAGGCGGAGGCCGTCCGTCGCCACCGCAAGATGTTGCGGAAGCGTCTCGAGCGCGAGGGGTACTAAAGCGAGCGGCGGCGCTCACGTCTGCGGCGGGTGCCACCACCGCCCGGCGACGACCAGCCCGCGCGTTTTGAGCCGCTGCCGTCCCTTTCGGGTCTCTCCAAGGACATCGCGGTATTCGAACTCACCCTCGGCAAGTTCGAGCACGGTGGCGTCCCCGATTGCGCCGATCTCCAGCCGTCCGATGTCGGCACGGCCGAGCGCCGCCGCCGGGGCGGCGGTACTCGCCCGGATCACGTCCACCACCTCCATGCCGAGACGCAGGAATTTCGACATTGTCACCAGCTGGTCGAAGGCCGGCCCGTTGATGCTCAGTGTATGAACGTCGCTGCTGATGACGTCCGGCAGAAACCCCGCTGCAAGCATTGCCTCCGCCGTGCGAAAACCGAACGATCCGCTGCCGTGGCCGATGTCGAAGATCACGCCGCGTCGCCGCGCTTCGAGCACCTCCTCGCGAATCCGTCCATCCGCCTCGACCGGCGCGTTCGGAAAGGGGCGGAAGCAATGCGTCAGGATGTCACCACGGCGCAAGCGGGAGAGCACTTCGAGCCGGCTTGGTGGCGGATTGTCCAGATGCGCCATGACCGGAAGTCCGGTTTCCTCCGCCACTTCGAGCGCCATGTCGAGGGGTGCGGCCCCGGAGGCGCCACCGGCGTTGCGCCCGACCCGCACCTTGACGCCGGCAATCAGATCGTGGTTGGCCCGAATGACCCGGACGCATTCGCGCGGGTCGAGGAGCCGCAGATCAGCGCATTCGCCGACCGTCACGGCGGCGCTGACGGCGAAGATGCCGGGAAAGGAGACGTTGAGATAGGGGATGATGCGCAGCGGCGAAGGTTCGATCACATGGCGGCGAAACCCGTGGAAGTTGCCGGGGCCGGCGCTGCCCGCATCGACGAAGGTCGTCGTTCCACTGCGCTGCGCCACCTCGGCTGCGTCGACGCCGAGTGATGTCCCGCCCCAATAGACATGCGTGTGGAGGTCAATCAAGCCGGGTACAACGAGAAGCCCGCGCACATCGACGATTTCGGAGCCGTTGCCGGGCAGATCGCGGCCGATCTTGATTACCTTTCCGTCGGCAAAAGCAACGTCGGCGATTTCATCGCGGCCGTTCGCCGGATCGATGACGCGGCCGCTCCTCAAGATCAGATCCGTCATAGGCGCGCCTCAGGCAAAACAGGGCGGTGCGACAAAGCCTCGATAGGCATGTTCGAGGAGCGCGGCGAAGGCGATGCAGCTCTTATCGCCATATTGCGGGCCGACGATCTGAACGCCGACAGGGAGCCCTTTTGCCGTGAGCCCGGCCGGGGCAACGGTTGCCGGCAAATAAACAAGGCCGCACAACCCCGCCCAGAACAGGTCGTTTATCGTCGGTGCCGGCTTACCGTTGATTTGGATCATGCGCTTCCAGCGCTCGCCCTCGTGATCGTGATCGTGCGGGTAAGCCGCCCCTGCTGTGACCGGGCACAACAGCAAATCATAATCGCGAAAGAACTCGGCCCATTTGAGCCGCAGCCGGTGCCGTTCCTCATTGCCCGCTAGCCAGTCCCGGTGAGTGAGGGTGACGCCCCGCATCATGCGGGCAAAGTAGCTCTGATCAGTGGGATCGAGCCCGCGCGCGTCCTCGACATGGCGCTCAAAGGCGTCCTGTGCTAGTCGGCGGGAGGTGGCCGCGCGCAACAGCCTGATATAGACGGCGTGGAGTTCCGTCGTGTCGATGTTCGGACGCGCCCGATCGCTGATCCGGACCCCTCGACCGGCGAGAAAATCGACGAGGCGCTGCAAGATGTCCTGCACCTCGCGATCGACCTCGCAATTCGGATCGTCGAGCATTACTGCAATGCGATAGTCGGAGAAGTTGTTGCCGCGCGGTGGAGCGAGATTGAGCCGCCAGCCCGCCGCCTCGATCGGGTCCGGTCCGGCGATGATGTCGAGCGCCAGGGCGAGGTCTTCGGCGCTGCGCGCCAGGGGGCCGATGACCGAAATGTCCGACGCTGCGACATTTCCGTACAGAGCCTGACCGCGCGGCGGAGCTATCCCGTAGGTCGGCTTGTGGCCGTAGACGCCGCAGTAATGCGCCGGGTTGCGGATCGATCCGCCGATGTCGCTGCCGAGCTCGAGCCCGGTCAGCCCGGCGGCGAGCGCCGCCGCAGCGCCGCCCGAGGATCCGCCCGGGGTCAACGACAGGTCCCATGGATTGTTCGTCGTCCCGTAAATCAGGTTGTAGCTCTGCGAGTCGGCGAGCAGCACCGGCACATTGGTCTTGCCGAAAATGACGGCCCCGGCGGCGAGCAGTCGGTCCACCGCCAACGCGTTCGCGGCCGCGATATTGCCCTTCAGCTCGATCAGCCCCCAAGTCGTCGGCATGCCCATGACATCGAAAGATTCCTTGACGGTCGTCGGCAGGCCGTGCAAGGGACCCCAGCTCTCGCCGTGAGCGAGCGCGGCGTCTGCCTCGTCGGCGCGCGGCCGCGCGCCGCGAAGATCGGTGACGATGATCGCGTTCAGGGCGGGGTTGTGCCGTTCGACCCGCTCCAGATAGTGCTCGAGCAGCTCGCGGCAGCCGATCTCACGCGCGCGGATCGCTGCGGCGAGTGCCGTCGCCGATCGGAAGGCCAGCTCGGTCATGATGCGCTCCTGCCACGCTCAATGGGGAACGTGGTATATTAGTCGCGGCCATAGGCCGATGACGCCGATCAGGATCAGATAGATCGCGACGACGTAATTTAAGAGCCGCGGGATCAGCAGGATCAGAATCCCGGCGATCAGCGAGACGAGAGGCTGAAGCACGACGATGTCGAGGGCCATGAAGTGGGGCTCCTTGTTATCGATGGAGGTGAGCAGATGGGCCAAGTTCTGAGCGGCGGGTGCCTCTGCGGCGAGGTACGCTACCGCATCACCGCCGCACCCGTCGAGGCGCTCTACTGTCATTGCCGGATGTGCCAGCGGGCGCACGGCGC
>JAFAHQ010000228.1 GCA_019237135.1 Alphaproteobacteria bacterium | reverse complement strand
GGGATCTATGTGATCGACGTGCCGAAGATGAAGGACTTCTACACAGAGGTTCTCGGCTTTGTGGTCAGTGATGCCGCAGCCGACGGCCGCATCACTTTTCTGAGCCGCAACCCCAGCGACCACCATCAGGTTGTGCTCGTACCCGGCCGCAAGACCGATCACGAGACGCCGATGGTGCAGCAGATCTCGTTCAACGTCGGAACGCTCGCCAATGTGCAGCGCGCCTTCCGCAAGGTGCGCGATGCAGGCTGCCAAGGCCTCAGGCCTGTCAGCCATGGCAACGCCTGGTCGATCTATTTCCACGATCCCGAGGGCAACCGTATCGAGATGTTCTGCGACACGCCGTGGTACGTGTCGCAGCCTTGCGGTTTCGAGATCGATCTCGACAAGTCTGAGGACGAGCTGTACCACGAGACCGAGGCCCATTGCCGGACCTTGCCCGGCTTCAAGCCGATGGAGGAGTGGCGGGCCGAGATCTCGCGAAAGATCTCAGAGAAGCTCGAAGCCTGAGTCTTTGGGCCAGAGCTTCGAGGCGTGCTATAGTTTTGCGAAGTGGGCAACACAGCGAGGGTGCGATGAGCAAACGACCGATGTATCTGCAGCACGTCAACATCTATGTCCGCAACGCCGAGCGTTCAAAGGAGTGGTACGAAGAGATGCTCGGGTTGCACACCTATGAGTACCGCCCGGGTTGGGCCGCCTTTATGTCGGCCGACACCGAGCAGTCGCACGAGGTCGCGTTGATGCAGCTCGGCGAGGATGCGCCGCTGCAGCAGAAGGGCCAGGTCGGGCTCAACCACATGGCTTGGCGGCTCGAGAGCCTTGACGACCTCAAGGACTTCTACCATCGCATCAAGGCGAAGGGTTGGCCGATCGAGCATATTTCCGATCATGGCATCTCGCTCGGCATCTATACGCGCGACCCCGACGGCAACGGTGTCGAGGTCTTTTACGAGATGCCGCGCGCTGAGTGGCCGGTCGACTACCACATCTTCTCGCGCGACAAGGTCGGCCGTGGCCGCTTCCCCGGCCCGTGGGATGCCGAGATACGCGCTGATGGGCCGCCCGTTCCGCTGGCGCAGCCAGTCCCAGCGTAATAGGACCCGCGCCGGGACAACGCTCGCCAGGACTGGCTATCTCCGGCGACAGCGGGCAGCGCTGAAGCAGGCCGCCGGCCATTATCGACGAACCGGTGGCCGGCGGCTTCGCAAGCTGCCGAAGCCGCCCCACGGGAGCAAAAAGGGGTCGCGCGACGCGCCTTCCCACACCCGTTGCGGGTCAGATGCGAATAGATAATTTTCCGGCGGTCGCAGCAGGTATCCGGGAGTGTACAAACTCCTCGCGTGCGGCCAGGTTTAGTGGCCAAGGAAATGCCGGCCCAATTTATATTGACAATGTCGCATCAATCTGCTAAAAAATTATCAATATAGCATTCAGCTGGTAACCCATTCCAACAGCGACCCGCCGCAAATCCGGCGACTGCGGGCCGCTCATTCGCACCAACTTTCCTTGCGTTAAGTGGAGCAGAGAACCTGCCATGATTGCAAATGTCCGCAACAGGACATCAAGATCGCATTGTGGTGTCGCACGAGCCCGCGCATTCGCAAACCCCGCGCGAGTGGACGCACGCCAAGGCTTCACCGATGCCACCGGTCATACCTTACGCGATGGTGGTGACGACGCTCAGGTCATCCAGGCGGCGATCAACCAAGCAGCGTCGATGGGAGGTGCCGCGGTTTATGTCGGATCCGGGCCGCTGACTTTTTTGAGCAGTCTCGCCTGGACGCAAAGCGGCATCGATGTCCTCGGCGACGGTCCTGGTTCGACGGTCGTTACCGTCGCTTATAGCCCGAACGGCGACGTGATCGCGATCGGCTCGCCATCCAACAATCCCGGCTATTGCTCGGTCTCGCAGATGGAATTCGCCCTCGGTGCCGGCTACACGCAGACGAGCGGTGCACTCATGCACGTCACCAATGGGCACGATATTGTGTTCGAAAAGATCGCGTCGTGGGGCACGGACGATTCCCACGATTTCCTGGCTCACTACTGCGTGAACGGGGGCCCCGAGCAATACATCACATGGCTGCGCGACCTCGAAATCAATCCCACCCATTCACAGGCAGGTCTGGCTGCGATCACGATCGGCGGCGGTGGCCTCGGTGGCTCGGAGGCGAACGAGCCACAAGATACCTGGATCGAAAACGTCGAGATCGGCGGAAACGGCACCGCCAATTGCGGCATTGCGCTTTACAATTCTGGCGGTTGCCAGCTCCAAGATGTCGCCGTGACTAGCTGCTTCATGGCACTCGCTACCTATCCTGGCTCGTCGCAGCAGGTCGTCAATGTCTTCCTCGATCAGTTTTTGGGCGACGGGTGTCGGGATCGAGCCTTCCTGATCGGCACAGGCGGCGGCCAAGTCGCCAGTGTTCATGCGATCAACAGTTGGTTTTCGAGCACCGGCATCAATTGGCAGGACCACCCGGAGGAGGGAGCCGGTCTGACGATCGGCGGAGATGCAAGCGCCGTCATCGACAGCCTGAGCTTCACCAATTGCCATCTCTACAGCAATTGGGGCCACGGCGCGGAGATTCTACAATTTTGCGAGAACGTCGATTTTATCGGTTGCCAACTCAGCGGCAACTCGTTTGGGGCTCCCGGCACGTCTTCGGGTCTGGCTATCGCGGCTACCCCGACGATATCGGGGGTATCCATCATCGGCGGCCGAGCGAACGGCAAGCTGTGGGCCGGCTGGCCGACGGTGCAGCAATACGGCTACAACATAGGCGCCGGAGTCGGCAACGTTACGATCGCGAATGTGCAAGCGATCGGTAACCTTGTAGACGGCATCAACGATCAGTCGGGCTAGAAATTTGAGATAATGCCGAGCACCGGCTGGTGGTGTCTGGTAACCGTCATTTTTTCGCGAGCTACCACCATGCAAGCGGCGGCGGCGCTGAAATTCGGGCCGAGGATCTTGTTCTTTTGGACGCCATCCTTAGCCAAAAACACGATCGGCGGCCGGGCTCCGACAATTTCATTTCACCCGACCTACGCCCCCCTTGGCCAGACACCGCCGATAGATTTTCCATTCCCCGACCAAGAGCCCGCCAGCGCCAGTGCGAGCAAGATTCGGCTCTCAGCCCGAATTGCAGACCCAGCCGTAACGTAGATTGCTGCGGCCGGGGCCGTTTTTCACATAATCGGCCTTGATCTTGGCGAAGCGGTCGGGTTCGCCGAGATCGGCACGCTTGTCAAAGTTGTAGAGCCGCGCGGTATTGCCGCCGAAGATCGCCGTCTTGGTCGGGCCATCGGCCGGACCCAGCGGCTGGAACCCGTATTTCTGTTGCATATCCTCGGGTATTTCGAGACGGCGCAGCCCTTCGATCTGCCATTGCGGAGCGCCGGTCCACACCGCATCCGTCCCCCACAGTACATGATCGGCGCGGAGCCCTTTGACCAGCATGCCCATCAATGCCGCGGCGAGGCGCGGCTCGGCGACCGTGGTCCAAGCGAAGAGCTGACCCAAATCGCCGTAAACATTGGTGACGCCATATTTCTCCGAGATCTCGGCGAGATCGCTGGTCCATGAGCTGCGCCCGGTCTGGTCGAACTCAGCCATACCCTCGGCCGGGGTGGCCCCGATCCAGCGATAGGCCGAGTGATAGATCAGGAAATTGAGCTGCGGCCAGTCCTTGGCCGCCTTGCCGACATCACCGACATCGGCATAGGGTCGCAGCCGAGGGAACTTCTCCTCGACCGCGGGCGCGAACAATCCTTTGTGGATGCAGACGTTCTTGATGCCGGATTTCACCGCTTTCTCGTAGAAGGGGTACATCAGCTTCTCGTCGTCGAGACGGTAGGGATAGTTAGCCAGCTCCTTGTGGGTGTTGTCGCCGACGGTGTAGCCCTTCCATGAATCGGGCTTGTAAACCTCGATCGCCTTGTCAACCTGGTCGAGCCACCCGGGCCAGCCCGGGGTGATTGTGAAATGCGCCATCATCCGCCGTGTGCCGGCCTCTTTGTTGACCTGCTCGCGGGTCTTGAACACCTGCTCCTGCGGGATGAACCAGTCCTCGGGAACCTCCGATGGCGAGTTCGACAACAGCGCAACCTTGGTGTCGCTGTCCATGTAGATCTCTTTGACGTAGTTGCCGTATTTCAGATCGTCGATGGTCTGCTCCTTGTCGCCGATCTCCTTGTTCCAACCGGCCTTGCCGACCGCTTCGCGCGCCTTGATGAACCCCATGAGCCGCGTATCGTCGCGCAGGAAATGGGTGTGCCCGTCGATGATGAACTGCTTCGACAGCGCTTCGGCGCGCTCGGCCGCGATGTCCGGTGTCGCCGCCTCCGCCATGCTGACCTCAAAGAGCCGGCCGAAGACCTGGTTCATTGCGACAAACGAGGTGGCCATGCCGGCGGCGGTTTGGAAAAAGCGCCGGCGCGACAGGCCCTGCCGCCGGGCGAGCCGGTTGCTCAGATCCTTGAGCCGGGCTTCGACCTCGCGCTGCTTTTCGGTTTGCGGCACCGGCAGGTACTCGTCGCTCGAGACGATCTGCGTCGGAACCGGCGACGGAAACGACGATGTCTCGGCCGGCTGCAACTGGCGCAATTGCTCATCTGAAAGGAATTTCATGGTTGCCTCCAGCGGCTAGGTTGGGATCGTGGGCATCTCGATGTTCAACAGTCGGGCGGCGTTGCCCCCGAGGATCGCTCGGCGCTCGCGATCGTCGAGCCCGGGTGTCCCCTCGATCATGCCGATCGGATCGACCTCTCCCATGTCGGCGGGATAGTCGGTGCCCATCAGGATATGATCCGCGCCATATTCGTCGACGAGATAGTCGAGCTGGTGGTGGGTATAGACGAGCGCGTCAAAATAGACGCGCTTGAGGTAAGTCGTCGGCATCCGGTGGAGCTGTTCGCAGCAATCTGGCCGCGCCGACGCGGCATGGTCGATCCGCCCCGAATAGGCTGGCAAAAAGCCGCCGCCATGCGCGACCACGAGCTTCAGATTGGGATAATCGCGCAACACGCCGCCGAAGATCAAATGATGCAGGGCTACGGTCGAATCGAGCGGGTTGCCGATCACATTGGCAAAATAGTGATCGGCGAAGCGGCCTCGGTGAACCCGTCGGGATGCATGAACACCACGAGGCCGAGCTCTTCGCATCGAGCAAAGATCTTGCGAAACCGTTCGGCCGATAGATCTTCCCCAGCAACGTGGGTCATGATCTCGATGCCACGAAAACCGAGGGATTTGTGCAATCGCTCGAGCTCCGCGACAGCCAGTTCGGGAGCCTGAAACGGTACCGTGCCGAGGCCGACGAAGCGGTCAGGGTAGCGGCCGCAGATCTCGGCGATAAAATCGTTGATGGCGCGCGAAGCCTCACGCCCGAGATCGGGGTCGGCGCCGTAATAGGTCTGGCGCGGCGCCGGCGAGATCGCCTGGATTTCGATCCCCATCCGGTCCATGTCCTCGATCCGTTTTTCCGGCGAGGAGCCCTGGAGGCGGGTCCGCGCTCCGTTCTCCCGGTTGATCCTGCGGCTCTGCTCATTGGCGGCGGTTTCGAGAAACCAGTGCGAGACGGCGGCATTGCCCTCCACCATTGCCGCTGCCTTGTCACTGCGGACATGGCAATGGATGTCGATCGTGAACCATTTGCCGCGGGCATGTACCGGTCCCGGGAAGCGTCCAGGAATCTCTGCTCCGGGCGGCAGGCATTTGAACAGCATCGCGGCTCCCCTCGATCAACCCGCTGCCGCCGGAATTTCGATGTTCAGCAGCCGCGCCGCATTACGGCCGAGGATCGCCCGGCGCTCGGCGTCGTCGAGCCCGGCCGCGCCCTCGACAAAACCGATCGGGTCGACCTCGCCCATATCGGCCGGATAATCGGTGCCCATCAGCACATGATCAGCGCCGTATTGATCGACGAGATATTCGAGCTGGTGGTGGGTGAAGACGATCGTGTCGAAATAGAGCTGCTTCAGATATTCGGTCGGCATCCGGTGGATCTGCTCGCAGCAATCGGGGCGCGCTGAAGCGGCATGGTCGATGCGGCCCGAATAGGCCGGCAGATAGCCGCCGCCATGGGCGATGACGAGCTTCAGGTTCGGGTGGGCGTGCAACACGCCACCAAAAATCAGATGATGGACGGCCACCGTCGAGTCGAGCGGATTGCCGATTACATTGACCAGATAATGATCGGCGAACCGCCGCGCCTCCGGGAACCCGGTCGGGTGCATGAAGATCAGCATGCCGAGCTCTTCGACCCGTGCGAAGATCTTGCGAAAGCGTTCGGCCGAAAGGTCCTCACCGGCGACGTTGGTGGCGATCTCGATGCCACGGAAGCCCAATGATTTGTGCAGCCGGTCAAGCTCGGCGATGGCGAGATCGGGGGCTTGAAACGGCACCGTCCCGAGAGCAGTAAAGCGGTCGGGGTGACGCCCGACGATCTCGGCGAGATTATCGTTGACGATACGCGCGGTGGCGATCCCGAGCTCGGGGTCGGCACTGTAATAAGTCTGGTTCGGCGAGGGCGAGATGGCCTGGATGTCGATCCCCATTCGGTCCATATCCTCGAGCCGCTTTTCAACCGAGGTCGACTGGATGCGGTTGCGTTCGGCCTGCTGTCGGTTGACCTCGCGCGTGCGCTCGTTGGCGTACACTTCGCGCGGATGCCGCGTGGCGGCGGCGTTGCCCGCAACCATCTCGGCCGCCTGGGGTGTCAGCACGTGGCAATGGATGTCGACCGTGAGCCATTTGCCGCGAGCATGAACCGGCCCGGGAAACCGTCCTGGGATTGGCGCGCCGGGCGGCAAACATTTGAATAGCATCGCAGGCCCCCTTCTCGTTTTCGGCTCATCTTAAGCGCTGATCGGCCGCGTAGCGAGCATCGCCTACCCGTCGTCGTCACACCGGCAAAAGGCCGGTGTCTCTGGAGGAGGTGGATCTCGGGCTTCGCCGGGACGACGGGAAGCCGCGCGTTACGTCGAGCTACGGGGCCTGCTCTCCGGCCTCGGCTTCGGTCCCGGTCGGGCCGGAGTCCTTGCCTTTGGCTTCGGGATCACGGTCGACCAGCTCGATTACCGCCATAGCGGCATTGTCGCCGTAGCGGTATCCGGCTTTGATAATGCGCGTATAGCCGCCGGCGCGGGCCTCATAGCGTTGCGCCAGGGTAGTCATCAGCTTGTCGGCGAGCGTGGTGTCCTGCAGCTTGGCGATTACCCGTCGCCGCCCCGCCAGTCCGCCGTGCTTGCCGGTCGTGATCATCCGCTCCACGATCGGACGCAGATCCTTCGCCTTGGGTAGGGTCGTCGTGATCTGCTCGTGCTTGATCAGCGCGGCGGCGAGGTTCTCGAACATCGCCCTGCGGTGGGCGGATTTGCGGCTGAAGCTGCGGCCGCGCAGGCGATGGCGCATAGGATCCTCAATAGGGTTCGTCGAGGCGTTTTGCCAATTCCTCGATATTCTCGGGCGGCCAGTTGGTGATCTCCATCCCCAGGTGAAGCCCCATCTGAGCCAACACCTCTTTGATCTCGTTCAGCGATTTACGCCCGAAATTTGGTGTCCGCAGCATCTCCGCTTCGGATTTCTGGACCAAGTCGCCGATATAGACGATGTTGTCGTTCTTCAGGCAATTCGCCGAGCGCACCGACAGTTCCAGCTCGTCGACCTTGCGCAGCAGGTTCTTGTTGAACGGCAGCTCGCTCGGGCGAATCTCCTCGGAGGGGTGGCGCGGCTCTTCGAAATTAATGAAGAGCTGGAGCTGGTCCTGCAGAATGCGCGCCGCGAGCGCCACCGCGTCCTCGGGTGTGACCGCGCCGTTGGTCTCGACCCGGATGGAGAGCCGATCATAATCGGTAACCTGGCCCACACGCGTGTTCTCGACCCTGTAGGACACCTTGCGCACCGGACTGAACAGGGCGTCAACGGGGATCAGGCCGATGGGCGCATCCTCCGGCCGGTTCTGCGTCGCCGGCACATAGCCCTTGCCGCTCTCAACGGTCAGCTCCATGCCGATCTTGGCAGCCGTATCCAGGGTGCAGATCGCCAAGTCGGGGTTCAGGATATCGATGTCATGGCCGGTCTCGATCGCGCCTGCATGCACTTCGCCGGGGCCGCTGGCACGCAACCTCATGCGCTTTGGGCCGTCCCCGTACATCCGCAGGTCGATGCTCTTGACGTTGAGGACGATGTCGGTAACGTCCTCGAGCACACCCGGGATCGAAGAAAATTCGTGAAGCACCCCCTCGATCTGCATCGAGGTGACCGCCGCGCCCTGCAACGAGGAGAGCAACACACGGCGCAATGCGTTCCCGAGGGTCAGCCCGAAACCGCGTTCGAGCGGCTCGGCGACCACCGTCGCTATGCGTTTAGGGTCTTCACCCGATTCCACCGATAGCTGTTTTGGCTTGATCAAGGTCTGCCAGTTTTTTTGAATCACCACTCGACCCTCGGTCGTTGGAAGCGGATGACATCCGCAACAAGAGCCGGCGCGGAAGAGCTGCCGGCGTTATCTGAACCCTCCGTCCCGACGGAGGGCGCTCGCGTCTCAGACGCGACGCCGCTTCGGCGGGCGGCAACCATTGTGCGGGATCGGCGTCATATCCCGGATCGAAGTCACAGCGAATCCCACCGCCTGTAGGGCCCGTAGCGCCGACTCTCGGCCGGATCCCGGTCCCTTGACCTCGATCTCCAGGGTGCGCATGCCGTGTTCCATGGCCTTACGTCCGGCATCTTCGGCGGCCACCTGCGCTGCATAAGGCGTCGATTTGCGCGAGCCCTTGAAGCCCTGGCTGCCGGCCGACGACCAAGCGATCGTATTACCCTGGGCATCGGTGATCGTGATCATCGTATTGTTGAAGGTGGCGTTCACATGCGCCGTGCCCGAGGTGATGTTCTTACGTTCGCGCCGGCGTAGGCGCGGCGCCGCTGTCGCCGTTCTGGCCATTTATCTCTCCCGCAGTTATCGTTTAGACTGGGAGGTCTATTTCTTCTTGCCGGCGATCGGGCGGGCTGGCCCTTTGCGCGTCCGCCCATTCGTATGCGTGCGCTGCCCCCGCACCGGAAGCCCCTTGCGGTGGCGCAGTCCGCGATAGCAACCAAGATCCATCAGCCTCTTGATATTCATCGCGACTTGCCGCCGCAGGTCGCCTTCGACCGTGTAATCTCGATCGATGATCTCGCGGACGCGCAACACGTCGTCATCGGTCAGTTCGTGCACACGCCGCTCGGGCGGAATGCCGATCCTGTTGCAGATCTCGAGGGCCTTGGTCCGGCCGATCCCATGGATGTAAGTGAGCCCGATCGGAACCCGCTTCTGGTTCGGAATATTGACGCCCGCGATGCGCGCCACCTGCGCTTCTCCTCGAAAGTTTGCAAAATAGGGGGTGGGTCCCGCTCCTCGCAAGGGCGAGCATTATAAGGATCAAAGCTGGTGCGTCAATCTGCTTGCAGCTTCGACTATTCGGCACCCGTCCGGCGGTCGAGGTGCTATTCGGCGGCGACCTTCGGGAGGCCGGCGAGCGCGGCACGCAGTTCGGCCTCGTCATAGGCATAGTCGGCAAGCTTTCCTGAACGGTAGTCGATATAGGCTTGCATGTCGAAATGGCCATGGCCGCACAGGTTAAACAAGATCGTGCGCCCAATGCCCTCAGCTTTGCAGCGCAGCGCCTCGTCAATCGTACCACACACAGCGTGGTTGGCTTCGGGAGCCGGGAGAACGCCCTCGGTGCGGGCGAACTTAATGCCCGCCTCAAAGCAGCTGTTTTGCGTCAACGCACGGGATTCAATGAGTCCGAGTTCCTGCAACAGGCTCACCAGCGGCGCCATGCCATGGTACCGCAGCCCGCCCGCGTGGAAGCCGGGCGGCACGAAGGTCGAGCCCAGTGTGTGCATCTTAACCAGCGGTGTCAGATGCCCGGTGTCTCCGAAATCATATGCGTATCTGCCGCGCGTCAAACTCGGGCAGGCGGTTGGCTCGCAGGCAATCACTCGAGGCTTCGGGCCGCCGCGCAGCCCGGCGCCAATGAACGGAAAGGTAATGCCGGCAAAATTGCTGCCACCGCCTGTGCAACCCACGATGATGTCGGGGTAATCGTCCGCCATCTCGAGCTGCGCCATCGCCTCTTGCCCGATCACGGTCTGGTGCAACAGGACGTGATTGAGGACGCTGCCTAACGAATATTTCGTATCGGCGTCTTGCGCGGCGACTTCAACCGCTTCGCTGATGGCTATTCCCAAGCTGCCGAGCGAGTTCGGATGTTCGGCGAGGATGTGCCGCCCGGCATTTGTTTCAGTGCTCGGGCTCGCTACGCACTCAGCGCCCCAGGCCTCCATCAGCGCCTTGCGGTAGGGCTTCTGCTCGAAGCTCACCTTCACCATAAAGACACGAACGTCAAGGCCGAACACGGCGCCCGCAAAGGCCAGCGCCGAGCCCCATTGCCCAGCGCCGGTTTCGGTGGTGAGCCGCTTGACGCCAGCCTCCTTGTTGTAAAACGCTTGGGCTACGGCAGTGTTGGGTTTGTGGCTGCCCGCCGGGCTCACTCCTTCGTATTTGTAGTAGATCCTGGCGGGCGTATCGAGCGCCCGCTCCAGCCGGCCCGCCCGATAGAGCGGCGACGGCCGCCATTGACGATAGACTTCGCGGACTGGTTCGGGGATCTCGATCGTGCGCTCCGCGGATACCTCCTGCTGGATCAGCGCCGTTGGAAAGAGGGGTTCGAGATCTTGCGGTCCGACCGGCTGCAAGGTGCCGGGGTGCAGCACCGGCTCGGGTGGGCGCGGCAAGTCGGCCACGATGTTGTACCAATCCTTCGGAAGCCGGGTTTCGTCGAGCAGATATTTCACCGTATCTGACATGCGCTACTCCCCATTTTAGCCGCTCGCAGGTGCCTTCCAGATCCCGCGCTGCTGCATCAGCTGGACTTGACGGTCGATCACCTCGCGCTTGTACTCGGCGTGCCGGCCAGGGACCTTTTCGATATAGAGGTTCTTGGGATAGATCGGCTGCTCATAAATGATCTGTGCCAACTCGGCGCGAATATCCTTAGGCCAGTTTGTTACCTGAGCATTTTGCCGATGGTGCCGCAACGCTTCGATATTGATCACGCCGGCGACGAAGGTCGAGCCGTTCGTGTCGCGTTGCTTACCGACAATGGTGCCGCGATAGTCGACGATCATCGACTGCCCGCCGCCGGCGTCGATCGGCGTCTCGGTGTCCGGGTAGAGGTGATAGCCGCCGATGTTGGGCGCCACGACGTACATGTTGTTTTCGAGCGCTCGCGCCCGATTCGAGATCTCGAAGAAGTCGTTCTCGGTGAACGGCGCGGGGAGCGAGGCGCGATAGGCCACCTCCGCTCCGTTCAGGGCGAGACCGCGGCCATTCTCGGGGTAGTTGCCCTCCATCGCCATCATGATCCCCAAACACCCGATGGCAGTGTCGGCGACCGGCCAGAAGGCCTGCAAATTCCGGCCGTATTTCTCGACCCACCAGTCGAACAGATCGTGTGGCGAGACTGAGCGCTCGCAGGGCAGCAAGGCTACAATTTTGTAGTGCTTCAAGATGACGACGCCATGCGGGTCGACGATGAAGCCGACATTGAAAAACCGGTCCGGCCAATCCTCGTGACGCGCCTTGGCCTGCGCGATGATGAAGGTTCCCCAGCTACGGGCGAGCTGCCCGATCCGGTCGGTTTCCGGGCCCGGAATATCGATGGCGCAGGTCCGCGCAAATTCGGCATGGTCGACATCGAGAACCTCGTCATTGAACCCTTGCAACGCACCTTCGGGTATGGCGACAAGGCGGACCGGAATGTCGAGGCTCGATAACCAGAACGCAGCCTTGGTCAGGCTTTCGATATGCTCCAGGTTCTTGGCTATGTCCTCGCGACGGCGAATGCCCCAGAAGCTCGGGATCAGTCCGACCGCGGTATACGGTTCGATCATGCCCGCTCCCTGTTCTGACTTGACTCAGGCAGATGATGTCAGATCCGGACTTTTGTAGCTATCCCCGCCGGTGCGGACGAGGGAGGGTTCACCCCAAGACCTCTTCGATCTCGCGGGTTACGGCGTCGATATCAGCCATGCCGTCGACCCGCTGCAAGATCCCGGTTCTGCGATAATACGGCAGAAGTGGCGCCGTTTGACGTCGATAAACGCCAAGCCGAGCCTTGACCGTCTCCGGGCTGTCGTCCGGACGACAGACGAATTCGCAACTGCTACACACATCGCAGATGCCGTCGACCTTCGGTCGATTGTCGCGCTCGTGATAGCTGGCGCCACAGTGTTGGCAGGTGAAACGGCCGGTCAGACGGTCGATTAGGACGGCCTCGTCGACCTCGAATTCGATCACGTGGTCGAGCCGGAGGTCGCGCTGCGCCAACATGCGATCGAGCGCTTCCGCCTGCGGCACGGTTCGCGGAAACCCGTCAAGGATAAAGCCGTTGCGGCAGTCGGGCTTCCCAATGCGCCCCCGGATCAGGGTAATGATGATGTCATCTGGTACAAGCTCACCGGCGTCCATGATGCCCTTGACGCGCCTGCCTAGGGCGTTGCCGGACGCGATTTCAGCCCGCAGCATGTCGCCGGTGGCTAATTGGGTAATGCCGTGGATCTGCTCGATCCGCTTTGCCTGCGTCCCCTTCCCCGAGCCCGGCGGCCCGAGCAAGACGATGTTCATCCGCGGCGTCCCCGAAGCTTTGCCTTCCTGATCAGGCCCTCGTATTGATGCGCCAGCAGGTGCGAGTGAATCTGCGCAACGGTGTCCATCGTAACGCTGACGACGATCAGAAGACTGGTTCCTCCGAAGTAGAACGGAACCGAATATTCTGAAATCAAGATCTCGGGCAGGATGCAGACCGCCGAGAGATAGGCTGCGCCGACCACGGTAAGGCGCGTTAAAACGTAATCCAAATAGTCGGCTGTGTTTTTCCCCGGCCTGATGCCGGGGATGAATCCGCCATACTTGCGCAAATTATCCGCGGTTTCGGTGGGATTAAAAACGATCGCAGTGTAGAAAAAGCAGAAAAAACAGATCAAGGCGACGTAAAGCGCCATGTAGAGTGGTCGGCCGTGTGCAAGATAGCTCGTAATCTCGCCGAGCCAGCCGAAGTTCTGCCCGGTAGCCTCGAAATTTGCGACGGTTGCCGGCAACAGCAACAGCGAGGAGGCGAAGATAGGCGGAATCACGCCCGAAGTGTTGATCTTCAGCGGGAGATGCGAAGCATCGCCGCCGAACATCTTGTTGCCAACTTGGCGCTTCGGATACTGAACGAGAATTCGACGTTGCGCGCGCTCCATAAATACGATGAAGCCGACCACCCCGATCGATACCGCTAGAAAGATGATGATGAAGACCGTCGAAATCGCGCCGGTGCGGCCAAGTTCGAGGGTGGACGCCAGGGCGTGCGGCAAGTTCGCGACGATCCCGGACATGATGATCAGAGAAATTCCGTTGCCGATCCCGCGGGCCGTGATCTGCTCGCCGAGCCACATCAGGAACACTGTGCCGCTCGTCAGGGTGACCACCGTAACTAACCGGAAGAACAACCCGGGATCGAGAACCGCCGACTGGGCACCGCCACGCATGCCTTCGAGCCCGACTGCGATCCCGTAGGATTGAACCGCCGCTAACAGGACAGTACCGAAACGAGTATATTGGTTCAGCTTCTTGCGCCCGCTTTCCCCCTCTTTCTTGAGCGCTTCGAGAGTCGGAGAGACCGCGGTTAAGAGCTGGATGATGATCGAAGCCGAAATGTACGGCATAATGTTTAGCGCAAAGATCGTCATGCGCCCGAGCGCCCCGCCCGAGAACATGTCGAACATGCCGAGGATTCCGCCGGCATTACGCGAAAAGACGTCCTGGAGGATCGCTGGATCGATGCCGGGAATAGGGATGTAGGTCCCAAGCCGGTAGATCACTAAGGCGCCCAGAGTGAACCAGATCCGGCTCTTGAGCTCGGACGCCTTGGCGAAGGCCGAGAAATTGATGCTGGCTGCGAGCTGTTCGGCGGCTGACGCCATTTGACCCATCCTAACCAAAGCTGGCCGCAACGGCGGCCTGGCGAGTGACTCTCAGGCCAGAGCGACCGCTTCCGTTTTCGGTTTTTTCGCGCGATTTGCGCGCAGAATAACCTTGCCCCCAGCGGACTCGACTGCGGCGATCGCCGCCTTTGAGGCACCGGCTACCTCGATTGTGATTGCGGTGCGGATCTCGCCCTTGGCCAACAGGCGGACCCCGTCACCCAGCCGCCGGAGCATCCCGCAAACCACGAGCGCTGCCCCGTCGAGCGTACCTTCGGGTTTCAGCTTACCACTATCGAGGGCCGACTGGAGATGCCCGAGATTGACTGCCTTGAAGTCATTGCGGAACATGCTGTTGTTGAAGCCGCGCTTTGGCAGGCGGCGATGGAGCGGGGTTTGACCGCCCTCAAAACCATTGAGCGCCACCCCGCTCCGTGCGGTTTGACCTTTGCCGCCGCGCGCCGCGGTCTTGCCTTTGCCCGAGCCGATACCGCGCCCGACCCGCTTAGCCCGGTAGTGCGCCCCGGGATTGTCGCTGATCTCGTTGAGCTTCATTGTGCCGATTACCGCCAGTCTCCGGTGTCCACACTACCCTCACCCCTCGTCCAAGACGCGCACGAGGTGCTTGACTTTGTCGATCATGCCGCGCACCGCAGGGGTGTCCTCGAGCACGCGCCGACGGCGCAGCTTGTTGAGCCCAAGCCCCTTCAGGGTCGCCCGCTGGTCTGGCTTGCGACCGATCGGGCTCGCGGTTTGCATGACGGTAACCGACTTCTTGCCGTCCATCATGCATTCTCGCGGGTTTCGACGTCACCGCGGCCGAGGATTTCACCGACCTTCTTACCGCGGCGCGCCGCCACGGCCCGCGGGCTGGTTGTCCGGCCCAGCGCGACGAAGGTCGCTTTGATCATGTTGTGTGGGTTCGGGCTTCCGATCGATTTGGCGACGATGTCATGTACCCCCAGAGCTTCAAAGATCGCGCGCATCGGGCCGCCGGCAATGATCCCGGTCCCCGGCTTGGCTGCACGCACGATCACCCGGCCTGCGCCATAACTACTGATGATGTCATGATGCAAAGTGCGACCTTCACGCAACGGCACACGGATCATGCTGCGCCGCGCCTGCTCGGTCGCTTTGCGGATCGCTTCGGGCACCTCGCGCGCCTTGCCGGCGCCGTAGCCAACCCGGCCCTTTTTGTCGCCGACAACCACGAGAGCGGCGAAACCGAACCGTCGGCCGCCCTTCACCACTTTGGCGACACGGTTGATGTTGACGAGCTTTTCGGTGAACTCGCTGTCTTCGCGGTCGCGCGGTTGTCGATCGCTGTCGCTGCGCCCGCGACGTTCCCCCTGTGTGCGTACCATCGAGCGTGCCATGCTGGCCCTTTCAGAAATCGAGACCGCCCTCGCGGGCGGCGTCAGCCAGGGCTTTGACCCGGCCATGAAACAGATAAGCGCCGCGATCGAAGACAACCCGCGCGATCCCCGCCGCCTTGGCCCGCTCGGCAATGAGCTTGCCGATGGCGTTCGCCGCCGCTATGTCGGCGCCATTCTTGAGGCTCGCCCGGAGACCACGATCGAGACTCGAAGCCGCCGCGAGTGTGCGTCCGGCGGAGTCGTCGATGATCTGCGCATAGATGTGCTTTGACGAGCGGAACACAGAGAGACGCGGCCGATTGTTTGCCGCACGACGCAAATTGTTGCGGACCCGCTGACGACGACGCAGAAAGAGAGCTTTCGATTTCTCAGACATAAGACGTTACTTCTTTTTGCCTTCCTTCCGGCGAACGGTCTCGGATGCGTATCTGATGCCTTTGCCTTTGTAGGGTTCGGGCGGCCGATAGGAACGGATCTCGGCGGCGATCTGACCGACGCGTTGGCGATCGGCTCCGCTCACGGTGATAACTGTCGGCCTTTCGCAAGCAATCCTGACGTCGCCGGGGATCGGAAACGGGATGTCGTGACTATACCCAAGCTGGAGATTGAGAGTATCACCCTGAACCTGCGCGCGATAGCCGACCCCCGTGATCTCCAGATTGACCGAAAACCCCGTCGACACCCCGGTGACCATGTTGTTGACGAGCGCTCGCGTCGTTCCCCACATCGCGCGGGACTGCTTGGTATCGCTTTTCGGTGCGATCGTTACCGTGCCACCGGCAATCGAGGCGTTGACCTCGTTGCTGACAACGAGGCTTAACGTGCCGAGTCTCCCCTTGGCAGTGAGCGTTTGACCGAAAAGCAAGACCTCGACCCCGCTCGGAACGAGTACCGGATGTTTGCCAATGCGCGACATTGCGACACCTCAGAAGACGCGGCAGAGCACTTCGCCGCCGACTTTTGCAGCGCGGGCCTCGTTGTCCGACATGACCCCCCTCGGGGTCGAGAGTATGGCGATCCCGAGCCCATTATAGATCCTCGGCAGGTCGGCGATCCGCGAATAGATGCGCCGGCCTGGTTTCGACACCCGGGCGATCTCGCGGATCACCGGCTCGCCATCGACATATTTGAGCTCGATCTTCAGTTCGGTGACCCCGGGACGGACGTGCTCGTGGGTAAAACCACGGATGTACCCTTCGCGCTTCAAAACTTCGAGCACGCCGGCCCGGAACTTTGATGCGGGCGCGGCGATAACGGCTTGGCGTGCTCTCTGCCCGTTGCGAATGCGCGTTAGCATATCTCCGAGAGGATCGCTCATCGTCATCGGATCGCCTACCAGCTCGATTTGACCATGCCCGGAATTTGCCCGGAAGAGGCGAGTTCTCGCAGCGCGATGCGCGATAGCTTGAATTTCCGATAATACCCGCGCGGACGGCCGGTCATAGAGCAACGATTGCGAACCCGCGTTTCTGAGCTGTTGCGTGGCAGCTTCGACAGCTTCAGCTGCGCCGCAAACCGCTCTTCGGGCGGCGCGTCGCGGTCAATCGCAATCGCCTTCAAGCGGGTGCGTTTTCCGGCTATTTGCTTGGCGAGCTTGCTCCGCCTAGCATTTTTCTCGATCGCGCTCCTCTTTGCCATTTTGGCCAAACTCCCACGATCAATTGGCAAACGGCATGTTGAAGCCTTTCAGCAGAGCCTGGGCCTCCGCATCAGTGTTTGCCGTGGTGACCACGACGACGTTCATCCCGCGCACCGCATCGACGCGGTCGTAGTCGATCTCTGGAAAGACGATCTGCTCCTTGAGGCCGAGCGCAAAATTGCCACGACCATCGAAACTCTTGCCGGGAATACCGCGGAAGTCTCGCACTCGGGGCAGCGCCACCGTGATCAGTCGGTCGAGAAACTCAAACATGCGGTGGCCGCGCAACGTTACCTTGCAGCCGATCGACATGTCCTTGCGCAGCTTAAATGTCGCGATCGATCGCTTGGCTCTGGTTATGACCGGACGCTGGCCGGTGATCGCGGACAGGTCGCTGGCCGCGGCGTCGGCCTTCTTGCTGTCTTGCACCGCCTCACCCACGCCCATATTGACGACGATCTTTTCCAGACGTGGCACCTGCAGTGGGTTCTTGTAGCCAAATTCTTGCATGAGTGCCGGCCGGACGGTTGTCTCGTAAAGCTCCTGCAAGCGGGTAGCGGCCATTGGCTTACCTGTCGATGACTTCGCCCGACCGGCGGGCGAAACGGACCTTGCGTCCATCGTCGAGATGCTTGTAGCCGATGCGAGTTGGTCTGCTCGAACGCGGATCGATATGCGCAATGTTGGATATATGGATGGTGAGTTCCTTCTCGACGATCCCGCCGGGATCACCCATACGCGGCCTGGTATGGCGTTTGGCGATGTTGATTCCCTGCACGATAACTCGTGAATCGGCGGGAAACACGCGCAGCACTTGGCCCGTCTTGCCCTTGTCGCGTCCGGTGATGACCACGACGTTGTCGCCCTTTTTTATCTTTAGCTTCGCCATGGTTCGGGCTCTGCGCTCACAGGACCTCCGGGGCTAATGATACGATCTTCATAAATCTGCGCGCCCGCAACTCGCGAGTGACAGGGCCGAAAATGCGCGTGCCAATCGGCTCGCCTTGATGGGTGACCAGCACGGCAGCGTTGCGGTCGAAGCGGATCGCGCTGCCATCAGTGCGGCGGATCTCCTTTGCCGTGCGCACGATGACCGCGCGATGCACGTCGCCCTTCTTGACGCGGCCGCGCGGGATCGCCTCCTTGACCGAAACAATGATGACGTCGCCAACCGATGCGGTCTTGCGCTTGGATCCGCCCAATACCTTGATGCACTGGACTCGGCGTGCACCGGAGTTGTCGGCGATGTCGAGGTTTGTCTGCATTTGAATCATGCGGCGTCCCCTCGGCCTTCGACGGGTTCACCAGCCCGATCCACCGTACTGTCGACTGGCGGCGCCGTCCCAGTGGCAGCGCGGCGGCCCGAAACGGCATCCCCCGAACTACCCAGCACGACCCAGTGCTTGCGTTTTGAAATCGGCCGGCTCTCCTCGATTTGGACGGCGTCTCCGGCGTGAAACCTGTTGTGCTCGTCGTGCGCGGCATATTTCTTCGAATGTGTGATGAACTTCTTATACACCGGGTGCATCACTCGCCGCTCGACCCTTACGATCACTGTCTTGTCGCAAGCGTTGCTCACAACGATCCCCTGTAGGAGGCGTTTCGACATTCGATCTTCCTCTAGGGCGTCTGGCGATGCCGCTCGCCCAGCACCGTCTTTATGCGGGCGATGTCGCGGCGTACCTGCCGCACTCGACTCGTATTCTCAAGCTGGCCGTTTGCGCGCTGGAAGCGCAGGTTAAAGCTCTCTCTGCCGAGGGTATCGAGTTGCTCGGTCAGCTCATCAGCCGTCCTAGTCCGCAGATCGGCCGCCTTCATCAAACGATTTCCTCGCCTTGGCGCACCACGAAGTGGGTACCGAGCGGCAGCTTGGCGGCGGCGAGGGCAAACGCCTCGCGGGCGGTGGTGAGAGAAACTCCGTCGAGTTCGAACATGATGCGTCCCGGTTTGATCCGGCATACCCAGAACTCGGGCGAACCCTTGCCACTGCCCATGCGAACTTCCGCGGGCTTTTGCGACACCGGCACATCCGGAAAAATCCGGATCCAAACCCGGCCGGCGCGGCGTATGTGGCGCGTGATCGCACGCCGGGCTGCCTCGATCTGTCGCGCCGTGATCCGACCGGGATCGGCCGCTTTAAGCCCGAAGGCACCGAAATTCAGGGTCGTCCCACCTTTGGCAAGACCGTGGACGCGACCCTTGTGCGCTTTGCGGTATTTGCTCCGCTTCGGACTCAGCATGGCCGCGTTAATCCGCGGCTTCGCGCCGGCTGCGCTCGTGGCTCGCCGGCTGTCCCTCGCTCACCCGCCTTTCCTGAGCCATTGGATCGTGAGCGAGGATCTCGCCCTTGAAAACCCAAACCTTCACGCCGCACACACCGTAAGTGGTCTTAGCGGTGCCATAGGCGAAATCGACATCGGCGCGCAAAGTATGCAAAGGTACGCGGCCTTCGCGATACCATTCCATGCGGGCGATCTCGGCGCCGCCTAACCTGCCGGAACAATTGATCCTTATGCCCTGGGCGCCGAGCCGCATCGCCGATTGCACTGCGCGCTTCATCGCCCGGCGAAAGGCAACGCGCCGTTCGAGTTGCTGCGCGATGCTGTCGGCGATCAGCTTGGCTTCGATCTCGGGCTTTCGGATCTCAACGATGTTAAGGCTGACGTCGCTGTTGGTAAGCTTGGCGATGTCGGTGCGCAGCTTCTCGATGTCAGCGCCCTTTTTGCCGATCACGACACCCGGCCGTGCCGAGTGGAGCGTGATGCGTGTCTTCTTGGCAGCGCGCTCGATGACGACGCGGGACACGCCCGCCTGTCCCAACCGCTGATGCAAAAACTTGCGCAGACCCAGATCATCTAGCAACAGGTTGCCGTACTCCTTGCGCGCGAACCAGCGCGAGTCCCAGGTGCGATTGATGCCTAGCCGAAGTCCGATCGGATTGACCTTTTGACCCATTACTCACGCCCCTCCACGCGCTCGCGAACAACAACCGTTAGGTGCGCGAAATGCTTTTCGACCCGCGCCGATCGGCCCCGGCCACGGGTGTGAAACCGCTTCAGCACAAAAGCACGACCGACGGTGGCCTCCTTGATGTAGAGGCGATCGACGTCAAGCTGGTGGTTGTTTTCGGCATTGGCGATCGCCGCCTGCAACACCTTCTTGACATCGCGCGCGATGCGACGACGGGAAAAGGTGAGTTCTGCCAGAGCAGAGGCGGCGGCCCTGCCGCGAATCGTTTCGGCGACGAGATTTAGCTTACGCGGGCTGGTGCGCAATCCGCGCAGGCAAGCCTGGGCCTCGGTTTCATCGAGGCGGCGCGGAGCCTGTCGCTTGCCCATCTCAGCCTCTTCTTGCCCGCTTGTCGCCAGCGTGGCCGTAAAAGGTTCGGGTTGGCGCGAACTCGCCGAGCTTGTGACCGATCATGTTCTCGGTAACCAGCACCGGGATAAACTTGTGGCCGTTATAGACGCCAAAAGTGAGCCCGACGAATTGCGGAAAGATCGTCGATCGTCGCGACCAAGTTCTGATCACCTGGTTGCGTCCTGATCTGCGCGCCTCCTCCGCCTTCTTGAGAAGGTAGCCGTCGACAAACGGCCCCTTCCAAACTGAGCGTGCCAATCGTGCTCTCCGTTATTCGAACGTTAACGCTTGTGCCGACGCCGGACAATCAGCCGATCCGTCGACTTGTTGTGTCGGGTCTTCTTGCCCTTGGTCGGCTTGCCCCACGGCGTAACCGGATGGCGGCCGCCGGAAGTGCGACCTTCGCCGCCGCCATGCGGATGATCGATGGGGTTCATTGCCACGCCGCGCACGGAAGGGCGGCGACCCAACCACCGGTTGCGCCCCGCCTTGGCGATGACGATGTTCTGCTGATCTGGATTCGAAACGGCGCCGATCGTCGCCCGGCACTCGGCCCGCACCATACGCAATTCGCCTGAGGACAGCCGTAGGAGCGCATAGCCCTGGTCGCGGCCGACAAGCTGGGCAAAAGTTCCCGCCGCGCGAGCGATTTGGCCACCCTTGCCAGCCTTCATCTCCACATTGTGGATGATCGTTCCGACCGGCATGCTCCTCATGGGCATCGTGTTCCCGGGCTTGACATCGACCCTCTCGCCCGAGATGACGGTGTCTCCCGGCCTAAGCCGCTGCGGCGCCAGAATGTAGGCGAGTTCGCCGTCGTGGTAGCGGATCAAGGCGATGAAGGCGGTCCGATTGGGATCGTATTCAAGGCGCTCGACGGTGGCGGGTATATCGAGCTTGGCGCGCTTGAAATCGATGATCCGGTAGCGCCTTTTGTTGCCGCTGCCCCGCCAGCGCATGGTGATCCGGCCCGTATTGTTGCGACCGCCCTTGCCGCGCAAGCCTTCGGTTAACGCCTTGACCGGCTTGCCCTTCCACAGCCCGCTGCGATCGACGATGACGAGCTGCCGTTGGGACGGCGTCGTCGGGTTGAAAGTCTTCAACGCCATCGCATCAGATTCCCGTCGTTACGTCGATCCGTTGACTCTCGCCGAGCGTCACGACCGCCTTCTTATAGTCCGAACGTCGTCCGACACGACCGCGAAAACGCTTCAGCTTGCCGCGGACCCGGATCGTATTGATCGCAGTTACCTTGACGTTGAACAGCCCTTCGACCGCCGCCCTAACCTCACGCTTTGTGGCGGTGAGCGGCACACGAAAGATCACTTGATTGTGTTCGGAGACGTTTGTCGTCTTTTCGGTGATCACCGGGGAACGGACGATGTCAAGCATCTGCTGCCGAGTCAGCGTCGTCGCGACGCGCGGGATCACGCGAAATCGGCTCATTTAAGGCGAGCCTCGAGATGCCGTACCGCCGCGCGCGTGAGGACCAGCGTATCGCAGCGCAAGATGTCATAGACATTCGCACCTTGTTGCGGCAGTACATCGACGCGCGGCAGATTGCGCGTCGCCCGCGCGAAACTCTCCTCGACGACCGATCCGTCAATGATCAACACCGAATCCCAACCGAGCGTCGCAAGCCGCGCGCGCAGCGTCTTGGTTTTGGCTTCGCTGATGTGAGCAGCGTCGATCACCGCAAGCTTACCCTCGTCCTGCTTGGCAGACAGCGCAATCTTGAGGCCGAGCCGACGGACCCTCTTCTGCAGGTCGAACGCGTGAGAACGCACCACCGGCCCGAAAATACGCGCGCCGCCGCGGAACTGCGGCGATCGCAAGCTGCCCTGGCGGGCGCGGCCCGTGCCCTTCTGCTTGTAGGGCTTTTTTGTGGTGCCCCGGATCTCGCTGATCCCCTTGGTCTTATGGGTGCCGGTGCGGCGCTTTGCCAGCTGCCAGTTCACGACGCGAGCGAGGATGTCACGGCGGATCGGAAGCCTGAAGACCTCGTCGGCAAGTTCGATATCGCCGATCTCCTCGTTGTCGAGATTGCGGACGGTCAGCTTCATGGCCGAGTCTCGCCCGCCGGGCTCTCGGTTGGCAACACAGCTTCCCGTAAAGCGGCCGGGAACGGCAGTCCATCCGGCGCCTTACGCTTGGCGGCATCTTTGACGAGCACATAGCCGCCCGTGCTGCCCGGCATCGACCCTTTGATCATCAGGATACCGCGCTCCGCGTCAACCGAAATCACCTCGAGGCTCTGCGTCGTCACCCTGGCGGCGCCAAGTTGTCCCGCCATCTTCTTGCTCTTGAAGGTCTTGCCCGGGGATTGACGTTGACCCGTTGAACCATGGCTCCGATGTGAGATCGACACCCCATGACTTGCGCCCAACCCGCCAAAATTATGCCGTTTCATCGCGCCGGCAAAACCTTTGCCGATGGTGACCCCGACGACGTCGACATATTGGCCGGAAAGAAAATGCGCGGCAGTGATTTCCGAGCCGACCGCTAGCACAGCATCCTCGGAGACGCGAAACTCAGCCAGGCACGCCTTCGGCTCGACCCTCGCCTTCGCAAAATGACCGCGCTGGGGCTTTGTGATACGCTTGACCTTAGCTGCGCCGACGCCGAGTTGCAGGGCCGTGTACCCATCCCTTTCCCGAGTGCGCACGGCAACCACCTGGCAATTCTCGATCTTGAGCACCGTCACGGGTACATGATCTCCCTCCGGGGCGAAGACCCGAGTCATGCCAATTTTCTGCGCCAGGAGGCCAGTGCGCATCGTGCCAATCTCAAAGCTTGATCTCAACATCGACCCCCGCTGCCAGATCGAGTTTCATCAGCGCGTCGACGGTTTGCGGCGTCGGGTCGACAATATCCAGCACGCGTTTATGAGTGCGAATCTCGAATTGCTCCCGAGATTTTTTGTCGACATGCGGCGAGCGCAGCACCGTGAACTTTTCGATCTTGGTCGGTAGCGGGATCGGGCCGCGCACTCGCGCTCCGGTGCGTTTTGCAGTGTTGACGATTTCGCTGGTCGACTGGTCGAGCACCCGGTGATCGTAGGCCCGTAGGCGAATGCGGATATTCTGATTGTCGATGGCCATGAACGTCTTCCGGTTGCCGAGCGGGCGCGCAGCTGCTGCGTTATTTGATAATTTTTGCGACGACGCCGGCGCCGACGGTGCGGCCGCCCTCGCGGATTGCAAAGCGCAGCCCCTCATCCATCGCAATCGGCGCAATCAGCTCGATCTCCATCGAGACGTTGTCGCCCGGCATCACCATCTCGGTCCCC
>JAFAHQ010000066.1 GCA_019237135.1 Alphaproteobacteria bacterium | reverse complement strand
AGAGTTATCGCCGCGCGATCGCGCTCAACCCCGATTATGGCATGGCGCACAGTAATCTCGCCCGCGCGCTGAATGACGAGGGCCTGTTTGAAGCCGGGCTGGAAAGTTCCAGGCGCGCCATCGAGCTGATCCCAGACTTCCTCGGGGTACATGTCAACTGCGCCGCCGCCTTGATCGGCCTCGAGCGCTTTGCCGAGGCCGAGACCCCCCTTCGCCGGGCGCTCGACTTGATGCCGGACCGGGCGGAGACCCACCGCGATCTCGGCGGGGTCCTGGCTAAGCTCGGTCGGGTCGACGAGGCGGTCTCATGTCTTGAGCAGGCGATCGCGCTGAATCCGGATGATGCGACAACGCACTATTTGCTCGGCGCGACGTTTTATCAGGCGAACGACCCGGCGCGGAGCGAAGCGAGCTTCCGGCGGACCCTGTCGCTCGCCCCTGGTAAGGCAACGGCATGGGATGCACTCGGCAATATCCTGCGCACCTTGGGCCGCTTCGACGAGGCGCTGTCCTGCTTTCGCCGCGCGCTCGAGCTCGACCCCGATCTGCCAGAGACCCATCGCAGCCTCGCGGTCACTGGGCAACAGGCGAGCGACGAGGCGCAGCTGCAGCGTCTGGAGGCATTGCTCGCCAGCCCCGAGCGCCCCGTATCGGATCGCATCGCCGCGGGCTTTGCCCTCGGCGCTCTATTGGACAATGCCGATCGATACGATGAGGCCTTCCCATACTTCGAAAAGGCGAATGCCTTGCACCGACAGCAGCAGGCGGAGGCCGGCGAACGCTTCGATCCCGAGGACCTGCGTCGCGGCGTGGACGGGCTGATCCAAATCAACACGCAAACATTGTCTTTAGCCGCAGCATCCTGGGGGAACCCCTCGGAAACTCCGATTTTCATCGTCGGCATGCCGCGCTCCGGCACCAGTCTCGTCGAGCAGATCGCCGCGAGCCATTCGCGCGTGTTCGGCGCCGGCGAGCGGCATGAGACGAACGACATCTCGGAGGCGCTAAAGGCGCGCAATCGCGGCAGACCGATCGAAGAGTGGGACGCGGTCTTCGCCCGGCAACTTGCCGACCAGCACGTCGCATGCTTGCAGGCGCTGGGTGCGGGGGCCGCTCGGGTGATCGACAAGATGCCGGACAATGTCTTCTTTTTGTGGGCCATAGCGGCGCTGTTTCCGTCGGCCCGGGTGATCCTGTGCCAGCGCGACCTGCGCGATATCTGTCTGTCTTGCTACTTCCACAAGTTTACCGAGGGGAACCTATTCGCCTATGACTTGGCGGATTGCGGGCTGAGGGCATTGCAGGTTGACCGTTTGTCGACGCATTGGTTGAGGGCGCTGCCACTCGAAATGCTCGCGATCGACTACGAAGAATTGGTCGCAGACCTGGAAGGCGAGAGCCGGCGGCTGATCGAGTTTCTCGGTCTTGACTGGGAACCCGCCTGTCTTGATTTCCATCGGACTGAGCGGCCGGTCTTCACCGCCAGCACGTGGCAGGTGCGCCAGCCGCTCTACACCCGCTCGGTCGGGCGCTGGCGCTGCTACGAGCGGCATCTGGGGCCGTTGCTGGACGTGCTAGGGCAAGGCGGGTGGAGCGATGGGTAATCGTCGGGCCAGGTTGCAAGGCTGCGACAGCGTGTCTGGTTCGTGCTTCGGGGCCTCCGATCAGCAGTGGCGGCCCGGTGCCTGACCTGAGGTTAAAGGCAAAAATTTCATGTGTTACCAACAGCGCCGGATTCTGCTGATTCATTATCCAGAGCTCGTGTGCCGAAACAAGACGAGAGGGCCTCCAATTGATTGAGCGCCGATTCCCTTAACAATGATATTATCTTACCGTTATGGCTATTGCTTTTTCTCAACAAGGTAATAAACTGTATTCGATTATAATGTTGGATTCTGTCAAACAGCTCATCCGGATTGTGTATCGGAATCTTGCTCATTAATCGATAAAAAACCGACTGCGGCAAGCGTGGGGCCAGACACATTCCAAGGTTCAAGAAC
>JAFAHQ010000054.1 GCA_019237135.1 Alphaproteobacteria bacterium | reverse complement strand
CGAGGTATTGGGCTTTGTAATCGCCGAGGAAGACCCGGAGCACGGCGGCGTGTTCATGACCTTGGGCGACAACTTTCACACGCTCGACATCGGTCAGCATCCGGCGCCCGAAACGGCACAGCGCCCGCAGCGCGGGCAAGTCGGGCTCGGTCATATCGCCTTTCAGGTCGGCAGCTACGCAGCCTTGCGCGATGCCTATGCACATCTCATCAGTAGCGGCGTCGAGATCCTGCGAGCCGCTAACCACATCAATCAGCGCAGCTTCTATTTCGCCGATCCCGACGGCAACACGCTCGAGATCTATTACGAGCTGCCGCACGCGTTGCAGCTGTTCCCCAACGGCCGCAGCGACGAGGACGAGGCGCTGAAGGTCAGCGGGCCAGGCGAGCCGCTGCCCGACTGGCTGCTTGAGGACTGGCCGCCACCCGAGATGAAGTCGAGGATCGAGAGCGTGCGCCGTGCCTCCGCTTGAGGAATCGCTAGGAGCGTGACGACGCGCGCTGCTGGTCGACGCTCCATGGGCCGCCGCCGGCGACGAAGATATAGAAGAATACAAAGCAGAACAGAATCGCCAGCTGGCCCCCGTTGACCAGCGGAAAGAAGCTCTTTGGCGCGTGCGCCATGAAATAGGCCACGGCCATGTCGCCGGACAGGATGAAGGCGACAATTCGGGTATAGAAGCCGATCAGCAGAAGGATCCCTCCGCCGAGCTCGAGCAAGCCTTGAACAACGTGCAGCGGGTCCAGGGCCGAGCCTGCGCTCGGAAACGCGAAAAACTTCTGGGTTCCGTGCTCGATAAAAAGCAGCGCGGCCACGATCCGCAGCACCGACAGCATGCGCGGCGACCAGGTAGCAAATTCCATCGTCCTCTCCCCCCTTTTCGTCGCAGTTACGGGGCGCTGTCCCGCCGACAGACCCTGTCGCGGCGTATTGCCCTCCCGCATCGGGCCGGCGGAGTCAAATGGATGCATATGGCTCGCCACTTCGCAATGGGCGCGCGAAAATGTGATCGCCGGATGTCTGCATCGCGCACGACAATGCGACGATGATGATTCAATGGAGGGATTGAAGCATGCCTGCGCCGCTGAACCATTTCGCCGCTATCGGCCTCGTCTGCGCGCTCGCATCGCCGGCAAGCGCGCAACTGCTCAACGAGAAGAGCCTGTCCGCCGGGATGGCAATGACGATCGCGCAGACCGCGCTCGAGACCTGCACAAAGCAGGGCTATCACGTCTCGGTGCATGTGCTCGGCCGTAACGGTGAGGTCCTCGTCGCGGTGCGCGGGGACGGCGCTCCTCCGCACACGATGGAGAACAGTCAGCGCAAGGCTTACACCGCCCGTACCTTCCGCATTCCGTCCGGCGAATTCGCCCAGCGCGTCAAGGACAATCCTAGCATCAGCGCGGTACACCTTAGCGGCATCATCGCGGCGCAGGGCGCGCTGCCGATCAAGGTTGGCGACGAGGTCATCGGCGCAGTTGGCGTCTCCGGCGCGCCCGGCGGCGAGAAGGACGAGGCCTGCGCCAAAGCTGGCCTCGACAAGGTCGCCGACCAGCTCAAGTAACCCCCGTGATGTCACCCCCGCGCAGGCGGGGGTCCAGGACGACAGCTCATCGCTTGCCCTGTTGGGGTGGACGGCCCCCTACGGCATCGAATGTGCCAGGCTGTGATTGTGTGACAACGCAGCTAGGGGAGCCGTCCGAATGACGATTATCAGGATTGGTTTGGACACGTCCAAACATGTCGTTCAGATTCCCGGGGTTGACGAGAACGAGAAGCCGGTGTTGCAGCGGCAGCTGCGGCGCAGCGAGGTCGAGAAATTTTTTGCCAAATTGCCGCCGACGCGAATCGGCCTCGAGGCGTGCGGCGCCTCGCATCACTGGGCGCGGCTTTTGCGCGGCTTGGGGCACACGGTAATGCTGATGCCGCCGCAATACATCAAGGCTTACGTCAAGCGCGGTAAGAACGACGCGATCGACGCCGAGGCGATTTGCGAGGCGATGAGCCGGCCGACGATGCGGTTTGTGCCGGT
>JAFAHQ010000381.1 GCA_019237135.1 Alphaproteobacteria bacterium | reverse complement strand
ACTGTTCCACATTCACATTCCAAAATCCGCGGGCTCTCACTTTTTCGCCAGGATCGCCCCGTTATACCCATGTATCAATAAACTGATCGAGGTTCCCGACTGGACCTCGAAACAGGAACTTATGGAAATCCTTTCGGGATTTGCGTCGATCGTCGATTTTTTCGATTTTCTGATGGTGCAAGGTCATCTCACCCTCAACTATATTATACAAGAGGCTGGGGTGCGGTTTGGTGATGAAATATTCTCCGTGCTACGCGACCCGGTGGCGTCGGTGGTTTCCATGGCAAATTATGTTGCCAGCCGGCTGATGGCCGATCCAATGGGGACTTATCCGGATACGCGGCAGTGGCTGGACGAGCTCGGCATGGAGTGTCTGCCAAAGGATCGATCCGATGCGTCTATGAGGGCAGTGGCGCTCGCCGTGCTTTGCGACGACCGCATCGCTCATGTAAATCCGATCTGCCACTATCTGGGAGACGGTACCAGCGAGTCGGCGATCAATAATATCGTCGTCAATAACGTCGAGCTCACGGACACCCTTCGATACGACCGCTGGCTGGAAGCGCGATGGAATGTTTGCGCCGGTTCGCGAATAAACCAGTCCCTACCAATCCTCGACCGCGACGACGTGATCGCGCGCCTCCGGGACCGAGTGCATTATTTATGCTCCGAGGATTTCAAAATATTCGAAGCGGTGACGAGCCGGCTCGACACCCGGAACACCGTGTCCATCAAGGGTCATGACCTTGCTTGAGAGGTTTTAATCAAGGCCGTTTGCTGAGCGCCCGCCAGACCACCGCGCGGAGCCTGCGCCATGGGGAGTTGTCCCAGGCTTCCAATCGAGCCGAGAGTTCGGCTCGCGCGCGATCCCGATCCGCTATCGCTTTTTCCCTCCCCCCAATGGCGGCATCCCGCTCCGACATCGCCGTTCGAAGAGCATCGGAACTCTGCCCGATCCACAATCCGGCGGACGCTCGCAACTCGGCCAAGTCGCTCTCCCATGCGCGCCGCTCCGCATTCCATTCCGCGCGCACGCGCGACAGCTCCGATATTGCCGCCGCGATTTCCGCGTCGTAGGCGCGGGCCTGTGCACTGGCCTCCGTCAAGGCCTGTTGCATCGCCTCCCGCTCGGCGACGAAGCGCGCGTTTTCGTCATCGAGTGCGGCTCGCAGCTGCACGATCTGATTGCCGAGCCGCTTGGCCTCGGCGGCAACCTCCGCGTGGCTGGACTTCGCCGCGTCGCGTTCGCCTTCTAGCCGCAAGATAATCGCGTCTCGCTCGGCGCCTCGCTCGCGCTCCGACGCCAGCTCCCGGTTCGCACGCGTGGCCGCAACGCGCAGCGCCGCCAGCGGCGACTGCAGGTCGCGGCCGCCGAGCACCGGCATTTCGCCGATATCTCGATGGGATTTCTCGCCGTCGAACATCTCTACCGCCTGCAGCATCAGGAACTGCAGGTCGCGCGGGAAGCCTCGCGCCTCCAGTTCCCGGTAGGCCGCTTCAACGCCGGGGGAGATCGCGGCGAACGCCTGATCGTTCCACAGGACTTCGAATCGGCGGCGGTCGCCCACCGGCGCGAACTCTCTCTCGGCGTTCGCTTCGAGCCAGCGAACGTTGCCCGCGGGCTCGAGAGCCGGGTCCATCACATAGATCTTTCTGTCGCGGATTTCGGCTTTTGCTGGTACCGGTCTTCCATCGCGAAGCGCATCGAGCACCGCGTGGAAACCAAGCCGATAGGTCAGATTGAAAAACGCGTCATGGATCAGCAGAACGTCGTCTGCGTCGACGATGGTAACGGTGTGTGTGAGGCTTCCCGAGAAGCCGAATTCGTAGCACCAAGCGCGAAAACCCTTCTTAGTGACGATTCGCCACATCGTCAGCGCAGTGGCGCGTCCGGTCTCGCCGGTAGCAACCGGCGTTTCCCGGTAAACCTTGCGGCGGATTCTGTTGAGCTGCCGGGACACGCTCTTCAATTCGAACCAACCTTCATCCGAGAGACGCCGATAGGAGCGGACCCGAAGACTACCCGCTTCCCGCGGCTGGCGTCATCGGGTAGAGGCACAGCGGCTGTTCTCGGCCTAACCTGTTGTCTTGCTGCCGGCTGCGGCGGGGTTCGTGACGTCGGGCTTGCAGAGCGCTGCGCGGACATCATGCAACGCGCCTTCCCGAGTGCCAGCATCGAGGTCGGCAAGAGCGACGCCTCGGCGACGGGCCTCACCACGATCGTGGCTCATGTCGAAGGGACCAGGACCGATATGCCCGCCGGAGGGCCTTTGACCCGCGATCTGGCCGTCGAGTGCCGCTTCGACGACAACATTCTGACTGGGTTTCGCTGGACGGCGGGCCCGGAACATTGAGCCCCGCGGCAAGCGCGGGAGACTTGCCCGGGACTGGCGCCGCCAAATGCTCTCGTCCATACTTGGAGAAGGACGAGACAGAAAGGGCATTGCGATGGACGTCGCGCCGGGGGCGGGAAACGGGCCCAAGCGCAAACAGATCCCGGCAATTCGCCGCCTGCCGCTGGGTCAGTTCTTCGCCACCATGCCGATCCCCTGCCCCTATCTCCCCGGTCGCGCCGAGCGCAAGCTGATCGTCGAGCTCGGCGGCGGCGGAAGTGCCGAGTTCTACGACGAATTGTCCCGCATAGGGTTTCGGCGCAGCCATCGGTTCGCTTACCGGCCGGCCTGCCGTGGCTGCGCCTCCTGCGTGCCGGTACGGATCGCCGTCGAACGATTTTGCCACACCCGTTCGACGCGGCGCGTGCGCAACGCCAATCGGGACCTGACCGCTCGGCTGGTTGCCGCGCGCGCCACGCCCGACCAGTTCCGGCTGTTCGCGGCCTATCAGCGCTCGCGTCACGGCGACAGCGACATGGCGACGATGCGTTACGGCGATTACCGAATGATGGTCGAGGACACGTCGGTGCGGACGGCAATAGCCGAGTTCCGTGAGGCCTCCGGAGGTCTCGTCGCGGCCGCCTTAATCGACCTGCTCGATGACGGCATCTCCGCGGTCTATAGCTTCTACGATCCCCGCCATAAGAAGCGCAGCCTCGGGATCTGGAGCGT
>JAFAHQ010000365.1 GCA_019237135.1 Alphaproteobacteria bacterium | reverse complement strand
GTGGAAGCGGATTTGATCCGCGCCCTCGATTCGGGACAGTTGTCCTACGCGGCATTGGACGCGCTGTGGCCCGAGCCCCTGCCGCCCTCGAGCCCGCTCTGGCTGCACCCCAAAGTCACGGTGATGCCGCACGTGGCCCGGCGGCCCACCGTTCGCCAGCTGGTGACGGAGATAGCCGAAAATATACGGAGCCTCGAGGCGGGCGGAGGCCTGCTGCAGGAGATCGATAAGACACTGGGGTATTGATCCCCGTCCCGGTCGGCAGCGCCGTCGGCTTGGCTGACGCTGGAGAATGAGCGAGATGGCATGTTTGTCTCGGTTCCTCGTGAGGCAGCAGACATGGCGGGTGTCTGACATAGCTCTCAGTCTTGCAGTTGCGCTGGCCGCATGCTTCGGCGGATCGAGCGGGCTAAAAGCCGGGGAGGCCACGAGCGCCAACCAGCGCATGCTGGTTCCGGTACGGCCTGGTGTCGGCGCTCTCGATCCGCGTGGGCGCCTCGATCCCGACAAGGGCCCATGGCGAGCCGTCGGCAAGCTTCAGGTGACCACCGTCAACCGTCGCCAAACCTGCACCGGTACGTTAGTCGGCCCATCAACGGTACTGACGGCCGCGCATTGCGTGTTCAATGAGCTGACCCAGCGCAACTTCACGCCCGAGTCGATGCATTTCCTGATCGGCTACGATGGCAGCCGCTATACCGGCCATGCGGTCGG
The DNA here is from genome assembly GCA_019237135.1 of Alphaproteobacteria bacterium. Classification (GTDB taxonomy): domain Bacteria; phylum Pseudomonadota; class Alphaproteobacteria; order ATCC43930; family CGMCC-115725; genus AP-15. Next base: position 1,755 of record JAFAHQ010000365.1, on the reverse strand, counting down.
CGTCAAACTCGAAACCGGGCCCGGTTTCCGCTTCGACCACAACCGGCCGACCGCGACGGCGGGTAGCGATTGGGCTCTGATTTGGCTCGACGCTAACCTCGGCTCGGCGGACCGCATCTTGCCGCTAATCGACCACTCGCCGGCGATTGGGAGCGCCATCATGCTCGGGGGCTACCAGCAAGATCACCCGCTCGTTCTGATGGCCGACACCGAGTGCCAGATCGTCGGGCGCGCGATCGATCCGGAGGGACTGCCCCTGTTCCAACACAACTGTACCGGGACCCGAGGCGTCAGCGGAGCGCCTTTGCTGATCGAGCAGAGCGGCAAATGGTTCGTGACGGGTGTCGATGTTTTGGGCCAATACGGTGCTGGAGGCTACGGTGTGGTCCTCGACGAGGTTCGTAAGCGCCTTTGAAGGCCGTTCGAACGTTCGGATAGGACCATCCGATATGGGCGACCACCACGAATAGCTCGTGGCGACGATGGGCGCCCACACCACTCGCTACCATCAGCGGACCCGCAGCCAGCCGGACGACCCGCAGGTCGCTGCGCAAGGAGCGGCGAAGGTAGGTTGAGACTGCGGTCCTCGAAGATGGCTACTGGCCTTCAACGCCTCCGATCGCATGGTCTAACCGCCCTGACGAATTCGCCTTGTCGGTAAACGGACTGGGTCGGCGCCGACGCAGCGCCGCCGTGGGCGGCGCTGCTCTTAGCGGAGTTATTCGGCGGCGGCGAGGGTCGGGGTTTGCGTCGCGGCGAGCACGGCGGCGGCGTGTTTGGCGACGCGCGTGCTTTCGAAGAAGCGCGGGTTCTGCGTACCCCACAGACGCACCGCATTGGTGAAGGTGAAGGCCCGGAAATCGTCCGCGGTGATGTGGCCGTCTTCGACCAGCTCGTAGGCCTCGGGCAACGGGTGGCGCATGTCGATCACGTCGAAATGCCCGATGTCCGAGCTGAAGATCGCGTTGAGCTTAGCCCCGAACGGGTTGTTGCGCCCAAAGGCGGTGGCGTTCATTCGGTCGTCCGCCTCGCAGCCGAAATAATAAGGTTTTGCGTAAAGATCGACCCAGTCTTCCTTGTGGGCGATCTTGCAGGCCGAGAAATCGTCGATGTCCGCGATGTTGCCGGTCAGGTAAGCCTGTTCGGGGTCGGGCAGGCCACCGCGCTCGCGCAATGCCGCGGCAATGTCGTCGTATCCGTATTTCTCGACGAGGCTCATCAGCTTGCCGCGGTCGAGCTTGTCCGGGTGCATGCGCTCCAATGCCATGGCGCTGCGCCGTTCCCAATGCTCGATCAGATCGCCGAACAGCTGTGAGGCCCAGCCGACGCCGCCTTCGAGAAACGCAAACCTCAGCTCCGGGAAGCGGCGGGTGACGCCGCCGAGGAAGATCGCCTTGGCAGTCGCATGACCGGCGGCGGCGAAATGGCCGATGTGGTTATAGGTGAAATTGGTCGGCGACAGGCGTAGGCCCTGGTTGCTGCTGGCGCTGTGGAAAGTCGGAGCAATGCCGAGCTCAACGCATTTCGCCCAGACCGGATCGTAGTCGTAGTCGCTGTCGAGGCCGAGCACGTCGTACCAAACCGCAAAGCGCGCGGTGTCGGGGTCGTTGGCGGCGGCCGCCGGCACTTTGCGGGCCATGTTGCTGCCAAACATGCCAACCTTCGAGCCCAACTGCCTAGTGACGAATTCGTGCTCGACAATAGCCTCGTCGGGAGTGTGCATCGGGATGATCGCCGCCGGTGTCAACCGGTCGC
>JAFAHQ010000344.1 GCA_019237135.1 Alphaproteobacteria bacterium | reverse complement strand
ACATTGGCCTCTCCGGGAACGTCTCCCCGGAAAAGTAGAACAGCAGGCCACTTCTCGTTCAAATCGACACCGCCCCTGCTCCTTGGCCAAACCCGCGCCTGCCGCGGCTTTCAGCGGTTCTGCCCTCTGTTTATCCGGACACTAGTGGATCGCCATGGAAGATTTCGTTGATATTCAACCTATTGAACTTGGGTTATAACCATTTGAAATAACGTTGTGTTTTACCAGGAGATCGGAGTGATTCCGCAGTGAAAGCGCGATTTTCGTTGTTTTTCGGCTAGCAATCGGTGACCGCCCGCCAAGGAGGGATGAATGCTACAGATGGCCGGGCGCATGAGCGCGCTGGGGACCGAGACGGCGTTCGAGGTGCTCGCGCGCGCCAACGCGCTCGCGGCACAGGGCCGCTCGATCATCAATCTCGGGATCGGCCAACCGGATTTCCCAACACCCGAGCACATCGTCGAGGCCGGCCGCAAGGCGCTGGCCGACGGCCATCACGGCTACACCCCGGCCAACGGCATCCCGGCGTTGCGCGCCGCGGTGGCGGCCGACCTCTTCCGGCGGCATCGGGTCGAGGTCTCGCCCGACCTCGTGCTTGTCGTTCCGGGAGGCAAGGTCACGATGTTTTTCGCGATCCTGATGTTCGGCGAGCCCGGGGTCGAGATCCTCTATCCGAACCCGAGCTTCCCGATCTACGAGAGCGTGATCCGGTTCTCCGGGGCCACACCGGTGCCGATTCCGCTCCACGAAAGCGCGGGCTTCTCGTTCAGCGCCGAGGAGGTGCTCGACAAGATCACCCCGCGTACCCGTCTGTTGATCATCAACAGCCCAGCCAACCCGACGGGGGGCGTGGTGCCGCGGGGCGAGTTCGACCGGCTCGTCGCCGGGCTCGAGCGCCATCCGCAGGTCGCGATACTCAGCGACGAGATCTACGGCGAGATTCTCTACGACGGAGCCGAGCACACGAGTTTGCTCGGCTACCCGTCGATCCGCGATCGCGTGATCCTGCTCGACGGGTGGAGCAAGACCTATGCGATGACCGGCTGGCGGCTGGGCTACGGGGTATGGCCAAAGGCGCTGTTCGGCTCGGCCGAGCGGCTGGCGATCAACTGCCACTCCTGCGTCAACGCGTCAGCCCAATTCGCCGGGATCGCAGCATTGGAAGGTCCGCGCGAGCCGGTGCATCGCATGGTGAAGGCGTTTGCTGAGCGCCGTGAGATGATCGTCGCAGCTCTCAATGCCCTGCCGGGGTTTCGCTGTGCGCGGCCGGGCGGCGCGTTCTACACTTTCCCGAACGTGACGGGCACCGGGTTCGACGCCCGCGCACTGCAGGGCAAGCTCTTGGAAGAAGCTGGTGTCGCAACGGTCGCCGGCACGAGCTTCGGCGAGTTCGGCGAAGGCTATCTACGCTTTTCTTATGCCAACAGCCGGGAGGCGATCGGTGACGCGATCGAGCGGATCCGCAAGCTTCTCGGCAATCTTCCGGCCAGAGGTGCGGCCAGATGAACAAAAATTAGGCTGATCGCCCGAGAACGCGGTTTATCTCTCGTCGCGGAAGAGACTGGCATAGGTTATGCTTGATTTAGCGCCGAGGCCACTGCCTCGGGTTCAGAGAGATGAGAATTCGATGAAGAAGATCGAGGCAATCATCAAACCCTTCAAGCTCGACGAGGTGAAGGAGGCGCTTCACGAAGTCGGCATCAAGGGTATCACCGTCACCGAGGCCAAAGGTTTCGGGCGCCAAAAGGGCCACACGGAACTCTATCGCGGGGCCGAGTATGTCGTCGACTTTCTGCCGAAGGTGAAGATCGAGGTCGTGATGGAGGATACGCTGGTCGAGCGCGCGGTCGAGGCGATCCAACAGGCCGCACATACCGGCCGGATCGGAGACGGCAAGATATTTGTCACATCGATCGACGAGGCGATCCGCATCCGTACCGGCGAGCGCGGGCCGGACGCGATCTAGCTCTCCGTCTGAGTAAGTGACAGGGCGGGCCGGCGCAGCATTCCAACGCGCCGGTCGTCCCCACCGAGACCGTGTGCTAAAAGCAACACGTATCGGCCCGACGCCGTTAAGCCGGCTCGTACCGGACAAAATCCACATCCCGTAACTGGGGAGTATCGATGACCTACCACTGCACGACGCCCGAGGATGTCTTGAAGGCGATCAAGGACGACAAGATCGCGATGGTCGATCTGCGGTTCACCGATCTGCCGGGACTGTGGCAGCACTTCAGCGTGCCGCCGAGCGCGCTTGACCGGGACAGCTTTGAGGACGGGGTCGGGTTCGACGGCTCGTCGATCCGTGGGTTTCAGGAGATCCAGGAAAGCGACATGCTGGTGATCCCCGATCCCGCCTCGGCGTTTTTGGATCCGTTCACCGAGGCGCCGACCTTGGTGTTGATCTGCAACATCCGCGA
>JAFAHQ010000070.1 GCA_019237135.1 Alphaproteobacteria bacterium | reverse complement strand
CGAATTGCCGGCACCGAAAACCGCCGGCCCGATCACGCGCTTTACCGATCGCGTTTACGATTGGGTCGTCGATGAGCTGCCGCGCCGGGCACGCTATCCAGTTTATCGCGAGAATGCCTCGCAGCGCGCCGACGATTACCCTGAGGTAATACGGGCGCTGCGCGGTGAGACCACCTCCGCGATCCGCAGCGACCCGGCCAGCGCTGGCCTCGTACTCAGCGTCGCCATCCCGGTCCAACGCTACAAGCAGGTACTGGGCGCAGTCATGCTGTCCACCGGCAGCGGCGAGATCGAGGAGGAGGTGCGAACGGTGCGGCTCGAGCTGCTGCGGATCTTCAGCGTGGCGCTTTTGGTCACGGTGTTGCTCTCGTTTTACCTCGCGGGCACGATCGTGCGCCCGATCCGCCGCCTTGCTGGAGCAGCGGAGCGTGCGCGTGGCCGTCGCGCTCGAGTCGAGATACCGGATTTCACCCGGCGCGGCGATGAGATCGGCGATCTCTCGGGCTCGCTGCGCGAGATGACCGACGCGCTGTGGCAGCGGATGAGCGCGATCGAGAGCTTCGCCGCCGATGTCGCCCACGAGATCAAGAACCCGTTGAGCTCGCTACGCAGTGCTGTTGAGACCGCCGTCCGGATCGAGGATCCCGCAAACCAGCGGCGGTTGATGGCGATCATCCTCGATGATGTCGAGCGGCTCGACCGTCTGATCACGGATATCTCCGACGCATCCCGCCTCGACGCCGAGCTTGGCCGTCTCGAGGTGGCGCCGATCGACATCGCGGCGATGCTGAAGGCACTCGCCGACCTCCACGAGGAGACCAGGACAGCGGACGCCCCGCACCTTGTGCTTGAAATGATCGACCGCAGCCGCCCGCTGATCGTGCCCGGGATTGAGACCCGGCTGTCGCAGGTCTTTCGCAACCTGATCGCCAACGCCGTGTCGTTCAGTCCGCCATGCGGCGAGATCCGCCTGACAGCGCGACACGATGGCAGGGCAGTTCTCATCGCCATCGAGGATCAGGGACCCGGGATCCCCGAAGACAAGCTTACGGCGATCTTCGACCGCTTCTACACCGAGCGTCCGTCGGAGGAGAAGTTTGGCACCCATTCCGGCCTCGGGCTTTCGATCTCAAAGCAGATCGTCGAGGCGCATCGCGGCACGATCTGGTCGGAAAACCGCAAGGATGCAAGCGGCGCCATTACGGGTGCTCGCTTCTGCATTCGCCTGCCGGCGCAGACGTGAACGATACCTTGCTGGTCCATGCCACAGCGATCGCCATAGAGGGCGACGCTATCCTGCTTCGCGGACCGCCAGGCGCCGGAAAATCGGATCTTGCCCTGCGCCTGATCGAGGGCGGTGCTCGCCTCCTCGCCGATGACCAGGCCGTGCTGCGGCGTGCCGACAATCACGTCCTCGTGCGAGCGCCTGCTGCGATCGCCGGCCTGATAGAGGTCCGTGGCGTCGGCATCGTGCGCGTCGATTCACTGGATGAGGCGCCGCTTGCACTGGTGGTCGACCTCGTGCCCTCGGCACAGATTGAGCGTATTCCTGACAATCGGTTTGAAGTCGTGCTCGGGCTGCCCATTCCGCTGATAGCACTGGCACCGTTCGAGGTGTCCGCCGCCGCGAAGCTTCGTCTCGCCCGGCGCGCGCTTGCGCACGGGGCAGTTTATCGACAGAGATGACGAACGCCTCGAACCGCGCTATATGGAGACCCCACGGCGCCACCCTTTAGCCGGAGCTCGTCCGATCGTGGATAGGGTCCGGCTCAAGCGCCAAGTGGCTTTTGCGCTGCGCGACCGCGCTGATCTGGTGATCGACACCTCCATACTGACCGCTCCCGATCTGAAGCGCCTGACCAGTCCTTTCGCCCTCGATGCCGGCGGACTGCGCGTTTTTGTCACGTCCTTCGCCCGATCGCCAGGGTAGTTCACACGATGCCTACCTGATCTTCGATGTGCGCTTTCCTGGCAGCCGGTTCCGTGAGCGTGAGAGGGAGTCCGACATGATCGGGATGGTTCTGGTGACCCACGGGCGGCTCGCGGCAGAATTTGCCGCCGCGCTCGAGCACGTCGTCGGCGCTCAGAGCCAAATCGCCGCGGTTTGCATCGGCCCCGATGACGACATGGAACGGCGCCGCCAGGATATCCTGCGCTCGATCGCCGAAGTCGACAGCGGTGATGGTGTGGTGTTGCTAACCGACATGTTCGGTGGCACTCCCTCAAACCTCGCGATCTCGGTCATGGACCGCGCCAAAATCGAGGTCGTCGCCGGCGTCAATCTGCCGATGCTGATCAAGCTCGCGAGCCTGCGGCAGACCGAAAGCCTTGAACGGACGGTGATCGGCGCCCAGGAGGCCGGACGCAAATACATCAACGTCGCCTCGCAGCTGTTGAGCGACGCTCGCCGATGAGCGCCGACGGCGGGGACGGAGCAGCCACCGGCGGCCGATCGCCACCGGACATGGCGCACCGGGTCGCAACGATTTGCAATCAACGTGGGCTGCACGCGCGGGCTGCCGCTCGTTTTGTCAAGACCGCAGGGCAGTTCGACGCCGAGGTGCTGGTGCGTAAGAACGGTACCGAGGTCTCCGGCCGCTCGATCATGGGGCTGATGATGCTGGCGGCAGCGCCGGGCACCGTCATCGAGCTGTCCGCTACCGGTCGCCAAGCCGAAGCGGCAGTGACGGCACTCATCAAACTGATCGAATGCAAGTTCGATGAGGAGTGATCAGGTCTCCGAACTCGCGGAGGAAGCTGCGCTCACCGAGCGCCGGCTGCCCGGCCTCGGGGTGTCGCCGGGCATTGCTATCGGACCGGCGCATATCGCTGAGAGCGGCGATATTCCGGTCGGCGAGAGCCATCTTCCCGAGACCGAGATCGAGTTCGAACGCGACCGTTTTGCCGAGGCGGTCACGGTTTCGCTGCGCCAGCTGCGCAAACTCAAGGTCAAGACCTCGAGTTTGCCTGAATCCGCCGCCGAGGAGGTCGGCTATCTTCTCGACGCGCACTCGGCCATGCTGTCGAATTCACGTCTCGTTCGCGGCGTCGACCAACGCATCGCGAGGGCGCGGATCAATGCCGAGCGCGCGGTCCAGCTGGAAATTGACGAGATTGCCGAGAGCTTCGCCTCTATGCGCGACGCCTATCTTGCGGCACGGATCGAGGACATCCGGGTCGTCGGCGCACGGCTCATTCGCAATCTGATCAAGAAGCCCTACGTCGCCTATTCGGCCATGACGGAGGGTGCAATCATCCTCGCCGACGAGCTGACCCCGGCGGACACCGCGCTGATGGACCCGCGACGTGTCGCCGGGTTCGCCACCGTGTTCGGTGGCGCCGAAAGCCACACCGCAATCGTGGCGCGCGCCCTTGGCCTGCCGGCGGTGCTCGCGGTCCCCGGTCTGCTCGAGCATGCGAGGGCGGACGACACTGTGGTGATCGA
>JAFAHQ010000059.1 GCA_019237135.1 Alphaproteobacteria bacterium | reverse complement strand
GGTGCCTTTCACTCTCGCCGGCTGTCCTTGTGTTCATCTCAGGTAGGCACCGTTCCGGCGGGCCGCCGGCAGCGCTGGTCGCGTCGGCGCCGGCTGGCCCTTGCGCTCTCGCTGTTGCGCGATCCGGTTTTCGACCTGCTGCTGTCCGGCGAAATTGATTTCTCCGCCTTACCCGAGTTGATGGCGCGCCTCGCGGCATCGTCTACCGGCGGGCTCTGCCACACCGTGCGTTACGATTGAAGGAAGAAAGCCGAGCCATGTTCAGCGTCACGGTGAGCCATCACTTGATGATCGCACACAGCCTCGTCGGCGCGGTCTTCGGACCGGCGCAGCAGTTGCACGGCGCGACCTTTGTGGTCGAAGCCGAGCTGCGCCGGGAGGCGCTCGACGCCGACGGCGTTGTTTGCGACATCGGCCGTGCGCTTGATCTGCTCAAGGCCGTGCTCGGCGGACTCGATTATCGCAATCTCGACGAGCTGGCCGAATTTCGTGGCCGCAATACGACCACCGAGTTCCTCGCCGGCGAGATCCATCGCCGCGTGGCACGCCGGATTCGCGAGGGAGCGCTCGCGCCGACCGATGCCTCGGCGATCCATAGCCTCCGCGTGGTATTGCGCGAGAACCCGGTCGCTTGGGCTGGCTATGACGCACCACTCGGATGACGAAATCGCCTTTGTGGTTCCGGGCCGCCTCGATCAACTGACCGGCGGATACCTGTTCGACCGGCGGATCGTCGAGGGCTTGCGGGCACGCGGCCGGCGGGTGCGGGTGATCGAGCTATCTCCGCAATCGGACGGTGCGCCGCTCGCCACGCTTGCCGAGGATAGCAAGACCGTCGTCGACGGCCTCGCCCTAGCAGACCATGCCGAGGCGATGGTCACGCAGGCGCGCCGCCTGCGGCTGATTGCTTTCGTCCACGGCCCCCTGGCGCAGGAGACCGGGCTATCCCCGGCCGCGTCCAAGCGCGCCACCGAGCTCGAGGCGGGGTTACTCTCACGGGTTCGCGGCGTCCTCTGTCCGAGCCGCGGAACGGCCGCTGCTGTCGAAAGCTATGGCATCTCGCGTAAACGGATCGCGGTGGTCCCACCCGGTACGGCAAAGCCGGCCCGCTCAGCGGGGCCTCGGCGCTCTACTGTGCGAGCGCTGCTTTGCGTGGCGAACCTCGTCCCGCGCAAAGGCCACGAGCTTCTTGTCGAGGCGCTGGCCCGAATTCGCGATCTCGATTGGAGCCTCATTTGCGTCGGATCGCTCGAGCGCGATCCGGCGACGGCGCGGGCCGTCCGCCGTCTGATCCGGACCGTCGGTCTCGGCCGGCGCATCACCCTTGCCGGCGAGTGTCCGCCGCAAAGCATCTCGCGGGCTTATCAAGCGGCAGATGCTTTCATCCTGCCGTCTTTCCATGAAGGGTACGGCATGGTTTATGCGGAGGCGATGGCGCACGGCCTACCCGTCATTGCAACGACAGCGGGGGCGATCCCCGAGACGGTGCCGCCTCAGGCCGGCCTTCTCGTGCCGCCGGGCGATCCGGCGGCACTGGCGCGGGCTGTGCGGCGGGTAATCACTCAGCCCGTGCTCGCTGCGCGGCTGGCTATGGGGTCGCGCGCCGTAGGTGCTCGCCTGCCGGATTGGACGGAGGCGACGGAAACGTGGGAAAGGGCATTCGATCGCTTGGCGGCACTCGATCCGCCGCGGCGACACCACCAGCTGGAGGCTGGAGCACGGATCGTATAGGGTGGCTCTGCTCGTTGGGGATGAACTGGTCCGGCTTCGCGGATAACCATCGCGCCGTAACGCCTCTCCGCAGGACTTATCATGAGGGCTGGGCGTAGGATTCTGATCGTCGACGATGATGACGCGCTGCGCCAGTCTCTGGCGGAGCAGCTCGAGCTGAACGAGGAATTTGTCTGCATCGAGTGCGGTACCGGAGCGCGAGCACTCGAAATGGTCGACAGCGATCGATTCGACACGATCGTCCTCGATGTCGGCCTGCCCGACATGGATGGGCGAGAATTGTGCCGCCTGCTGCGACGCGCGGGTGTGCAGGTGCCGATCGTGATGCTGACCGGGGCAGGCAGCGAGCCTGAAATTATCCTCGGGCTCGAAGCCGGTGCCGACGATTATGTAACAAAGCCATTTCGGCTGAGCGTACTGCTGGCGCGCCTGCGTGCGCATCTGCGCCAGAGCGATTACAGCGACGCTGCGGTGTTTGTGATAGGCCCCTACACCTTCCGTCCGGGCGCTAAACTGCTGACCGATCAGAGCGGGCGCAGAAAGGTGCGGCTGACCGAGAAGGAGACGGCGATCCTAAAATACCTCTATCGCGCCGGCGATCGGGCGATCGGACGAGATACGCTTCTTGGCGAAGTGTGGGGCTACAATGCGGGGGTGACCACCCACACGCTGGAGACCCATGTGTATCGCCTCCGTCAAAAGATCGAGCGCGATCCGGCGCGCGCCGAGATCCTCGTGACCGAGCCGGGCGGCTACCGTCTCGTGCCGTAGGTCAGTGTGGTGAGCAAGCGTTTCGGCAGAGCCTTGACGCGCTTGGTTATCGGGTTGAGCGCGGTCGAAAAGCCTTGGCGGCGCGTCGACACACGGCTGCGGGTCGTCGAGGGCTTGCTGGCTGAACAACGCGTCGAGACCCGACACGGTCCGCTGATCTTTGTGACCACGCATCCGCAAGCGCTGCAATATCCGCGGGAGTTTGCGACACGTGAGCCGGAAACGCTCGCCTGGATCGATGCGTTCGCGACACCCTGCCGGTTTTGGGACATCGGCGCCAATATCGGGGTCTTCTCGATCTATGCGGGCTTGCGACCCGGCGTCGAGGTGCACGCCTTCGAGCCGGCTGCTGCCAGTTATGCAGCGCTCTGCCGCAACATCGAGGCCAATCGGCTCAGCGACCGCGTGCAGGCTTATTGCGTCGCGATGAGCGATCGCGCGGAACTCGGTCGGCTGAACCTGTCCGGGACGAATGCCGGCAGCGTTTTCAATGCCTTCGAGAGCACGAATGATTGCTTCGGCAACGAGATTGCAGTGGTCTTCCGGCAGGGCATGGTCGGTTTTTCGATCGACGGCTTTCGTCGCCTGTTCGGGCTCGCCGCGCCGAATTACCTTAAGATCGACGTGGACAGCATCGAGGAACGGATACTCGCCGGGGCTTGCGAGACGTTGCGCGATCAGGATCTCCGATCGGTGCTGATCGAGCTTGAAGCGGAAGACACCTCGCGCAATGACCGCCTGACAGGCGCTCTCGAAGCCGCCGGGTTTGGTTTCACGCTACGAAGCACGACCAACCAGGGGGGCGTCGTCAACGGGGTTTTCGAGCGGACGGCAGCCTGCGTTGCGACTGAACCGAGTGGCGAAACCGTCCCGCCCTGACGACGGGCGATGTCGCCTGCCGGACTCCTAATCAGCAGTGGGGCGGATAGCGGTTATTTCCCGCTGCTGCGCGATACAGTGCTGTCGATCCACGAGCACCGCCGCGACGTAGCGATCGGTATCCTCGATTTCGGGCTAGTGCCAGAGCAACGAGACTGGTTGGCCGAACGGGTTACCCATCTGGTCCGACCCGATTGGGACGTCGCCTTTCCAGACCGCGAGCACACCCCGGAGGTCCGCAAGGCACAGCTGTCGAGACCCTTTCTCCGTCGCCATTTTCCGGGTTACGAGACCTATCTGTGGATCGACGCGGATGCGTGGCTGCAGGACTGGCGTGTCGTCGAGCTTTACCTAGCAGCAGCCGGGCGGGACAAGCTCGCGATCACGCCGGAGATCGATCGCGCCTATAAGCGCCACTACAAGCGGCCCAAACTCTTCGGCTGGACGCTCAGCTGGAAATGCTATCGCGAGGCCTTTGGCTGGCGAGTGGCGGACCGGCTCGGCCGCAACCCGATCGTGAACTGCGGGGTTTTCGCGCTCCATCGCGATGCCCCGCACTGGGATGCATGGGAGCGGATCATCGGACGGGTCGCGCAGCGCACGCGGTTTTTCTACATCGAGCAAACCGCCCTTAATTACGTGATCTTTGCAGAGCGTCTCCCGGTCAACTTTCTGCCGGCCTATTGCAATTGGATGCCCGGCGACGCCGCACCGGCGTTCGACGCGGCTCGCGGCTTGTTTGTCGAGCCCTATGCGCCACACGAGGTCATCGGCGTCATGCACCTCGCGGGCGACGCTGCAAAGTCGCAGACTTTCCGGCTGCGCCAGCTTGATGGCGGGGAAGTCGAAACGTCGCTGCGGTATTGCGAAACCCGCGACCTAGTTTCACGCCAGCCGCAACCGCTCGGAGGCGAGGCGGGCGCCCTCAGCGAGCGCCTTTAGCTTCGCCCACACCACGTCCTCAGCGACGCGGCCCATCCCGGCGGAGGTGTCGAAGCCGCAATCGGTGCCGGCGATGACGCGATGCGGATCGCCGACCACGGCGGCCAGCCGCTCGATCCGGTCGGCGACGGCCTCGGGGTGCTCGACAAAGTTGGTCAAGCTGTCGACGACCCCGGCAATGATGATCTGATCGTCGGCCAACGGCAATTTCTCGAATACCCGGTACTCGTGGGCATGCCGCGGGTTGGCGAACGGGAAGAAGAAACCGCCTACCTCCGCCTTTCGGATAATCGGCAGGATGTCGGCGAGCGGCACGTCGCAATCGTGCGGTCCCTCGTAATTGCCCCAGCAAACATGTAGGCGCACCCGGTCGCGCGGGATGTTAACGAGTGCGGTGTTGATCGTCGCCACGACGCTCTCGACAAAACCGAGGAAGTCGCCGAGCGGCCGGTCCTGGTAGGACAGGTGGCGTTCGAGCGCTAGGTCGGGGCAATCGAGCTGAAGCAAAAAGCCGCGCCGAACGATGGTCTCATACTCTTCGCGGAGCGCCGCCCCGAGTGCCGCGAGATAAGCCTCCTCGCTGTCGTAATATTCGTTCTTCATCGCCCCGGCGATAATCCCGGGCGAAGGTGCCGTCAGGAACGGCTCGACAAAATGCGTGTCGGTCGTGTCGAGTGCGGCCTGGAAGTCCGCGCACTCGGCCTCGATCGCGGCAGGTCCGAGATAGCGGACCTCGCCGATCGCCTTCGGCGGCCCCATGTTGCTGACCGCCTCTCTGGCAGCGAGCTGCTGCTCCATCATTTGTCTGAAGATGGGATAGCGCAGGGCATCTGCGCGTGTCCGACGCTGCCACGAACCGCCAAAGCCGCTCATGCGGTGGCGGATATGAAGAAAGAACCCTTCGCGCTGCTGCTCCCCGTTGTTGCCGATGTCGACACTGGCTTCGGCCTGCTTCCGCACAATCCCGCGCAGCGCCGCCCGCCCGAGATTCTCGAGTTCCGCAGCATCGACGGATTCGCCCCGCGCCCGCCGCACATAAAGCCGGGTCAACTCGGGCGGGCGCGGCAGGCTGCCGGTGTGAGTCGTCAGGATCCGTTGTTCGCTGCGGCGCATCGTCACTCCTTTCAGCTAGATGGCGACCTATTCTCCAGTCTATCCCGGAAGCGACACGGCGCCAGCAGGGCGATCGCGAACAAGTCGCTTGTCGCGGAAGCGTCAGCTCCGTACACTACGAGCCTTCGTCGCAACAACTGAAAGGAGGTGATCCTGTGTCTAGCCACCAACCGCGGTCTTCCGCTGCCGTGACCAGGATCCCCGTCCGCACGGAGGTCCTTGCCTGAGGGCAACGGCTCGCGGCCGCGAGGGCCGCCGGTTTTCGGTGGAAGGGCCGCCCTTCGGGGCGGCCCTTCTCATTTTATGCCATAGGGCATACAAATCGTCCTCGACTGCTTCCGGCCGAGGAGTGAGGGGCATGCCCGACACCTTGACGACGAATTCCCCGATCATCGCCGCCTATCGCGCTGCGACCCCGGGCTCGGCCGCCGCTTCCGAGAAGGCCAGCCGCCTGTTCCCCAGCGGTGTGACCCACGATTCGCGCTATATCGAGCCTTACGGGCTCTACGTCACGCGCGCGCAGGGGCCGCGGAAGTGGGATGTCGACGGCAATTGCTATGTCGACTATTTCGGCGGCCACGGCGCCTTGCTGCTCGGCCATTGCCACCCCAAGGTCGTCGAAGCGGTCCAGCGGCAGATGGAGCGCAGCACCCATTTTGGTGCTTCGCACGAGACTGAGATCGCCTGGGCCGAGTGGGTGTTGAAGCTCGTCCCGTCGGCCGAGCGCGTGCGTTTCACCTCCTCCGGCACCGAGGCGACGTTGATGGCCGTGCGCCTCGCCCGCGCTTTCACCGGCAAGTCCAAGCTGATCCGCTTCAAGCACCACTTCCACGGCTGGCACGATCACATGACTTCGGGCTATGCGAGCCACTTCGACGGCAGCCCGACGCCCGGTGTATTGCCGGGCGTCGCCGGCGGGCTGTTGCTGGCAGAGCAAAATGACGCCGAGGGGTTGGCGCGCATCCTGGAGGCCAACGACGACGTCGCGGCGGCGATCATCGAGCCGACCGGCGCGCACGGCGCGCAGCTGCCGGTCGACCCGAAATTCCTGATCGCGCTGCGCGAGTTGACCCGGCAGCATGGTGTCCTGTTGATCTTCGACGAGGTCGTCACCGGCTTTCGCGTTTCGCCGGGAGGCGCGCAGGCCGAATACGGCATCCGGCCCGATCTGACGACATTGGCAAAGATCCTCGCCGGTGGCTTGCCGGGGGGTGCGATCGCCGGCCGGAAGGACGTCCTCGATCTCCTCGACTTCCAGGTCACCAAGGCTGCCGACCGCGAGAAGATCTCTCACCAGGGCACGTTCAACGCCAACCCACTGTCGGCCGCCGCCGGGGTCGCCGCACTCGAAATCGTCGGCACGACCGACGCCTGCGCCCGCGCCAACCGCTACGCCGACAGCTTGCGGCGGCAGATCAATGAGGTGTTCGAGGAGGAGCACGTGCCGTGGGCGGCCTACGGCATGTTTTCGAACTTCCATTTCTTCACCAACCCCGACCACCGGGCAATCGTCCCGACGCGCTTCGATCCGCTCGAACAGCCGGCGGCGGCGCTGGCTGGCAACCGCCAGGCCGGAGTCGTCCATAAATTCCGGCTGGCAATGATGACGGGCGGTGTCGACTTCAGCGGCAGCCCCGGCGGGGTTACCTCGGCGACACATGACGAGGCCGAGCTCGAAGACACGGTGAAGGCGTTGCGCAACACCGTGCGCCTGCTGAAGCAGGAAGGCGAGATCTAGCCCCTGCTGCTTGGCGAGGGCCCCGCGCCCCGCCTGCTACGTTCGCAACCTTGCCTTCGAGCTTTGCCCGGCACCGCCCCTCCCGATCATCGGG
>JAFAHQ010000148.1 GCA_019237135.1 Alphaproteobacteria bacterium | reverse complement strand
ACCGAGCCATACAAATTGGCTTGCAAGCCCACGGATCTCAGAAGATTTCCCAACGCCTCCCGGATGCTCGGGTCGTCATCGATTACAGTGACCGTGGCGGGTGCCTGCGCGACGGGGTGCTCCTGCCAGAATGACCAGAACGCTGGCGTGGCCGAGTCTGACGGCCACGAGCGTGGAGAGCGGAGGGTCTGCGCGCCAGCCGAGATAAGCTCTTGGTCGCCGCTCATATTTCTGAACGGCAGTACTGCGAGTGACGTTTTCTCTGGCACCCGCAGCGGGGCGTTTGCCGGCGTATTTTCGGTGATCGGAATGCGGTAGACCCGTACGGGGCGGGCGATGTTCTTGACCCGTTGCTCGCCCAGATCCTGGAAGACAAAGGGCAGCCGATCGCGCACGTGATCATAAACGGTATTCGATACGAACACCCCACCGGCATCGGCCAAGGCTTCGACCCGCGCCGCAACATTGACCCCGTCTCCATAAATGTCGTCGTCCTCGACGATGATATCGCTAAGGTTGATTCCGACCCGAAACTCGAGCCGCTCGCCGACCGGGACACCCGAGTTGCGCTCCGCCATGCCGCGCTGCATCTCGACTGCGCAGCGCACCGCATCGACGACGCTCGCAAATTCAGCCAGTATGCCGTCACCGGTCGTCTTGACGATTCGGCCGTGGCGCTCGGCGATCTTGGGATCGACAACGACGCGGCGGTGCGCCATCAGTCGTTCGAGTGTTTCCTCCTCGTTCCGGCCCATCAGCCGCGAGTATCCTGCGACATCGGCGGCGAGGACGGCGGCCAAGCGACGGATAGTTGATGTTTCTATCGCTGCGGTCATTGTCCTGCTCCAGCTTGGTTTGAAATCGGCCCGAAATCTGCCGCAATGATCCCAAGTAGCCTCGGCCGCCCGGTGCCCTCGCTCCCGCTCAAACCATCGCCGTCAGCCAAGCGCCCCTCTGAGGGCGCCGACGGCTTGCGCGATGGCGCCGCGCGTAGCCGGTGTGTCGGCCAGTGCATTCAGCATGACGAAATCGTGGATTGTGCCGTTATAACGGATCGACGTGACCCGCACGCCTGCGCTCGACAGCTTCTCGGCATAGGCTTCGCCTTCGTCACGCAGGACGTCGTTCTCGTCGAC
This sequence comes from Alphaproteobacteria bacterium, assembly GCA_019237135.1. Lineage (GTDB taxonomy): Bacteria > Pseudomonadota > Alphaproteobacteria > ATCC43930 > CGMCC-115725 > AP-15. Next base: position 7,894 of record JAFAHQ010000148.1, on the reverse strand, counting down.
TACGACGAGCGCCTCAGGCAACCCCGTGAGCTGGTCGAGCGAGGCGTTGAGGGGCGTCGCGGTGGGTTGCTTGCGGCCAGCGGGGTCAGGAAGGTAGGCGTCCCAGAACCATTGCATGGCGCGCTTGGTCAACCATGGCCCATCCGCAAAGCGGTTATAGGAGGGGGTATCGAAGCCCGCGTCGGTGACCGGGTAAAACAGTACCTGGAAGGCAATCTTAGGACCACGGCGTTGACTGGCCATCAGGGTAACCGCCGCTGCCATGTTGCCACCGACGCTGTCGCCCGCGACGGCAAGGCGCAACGGATCGATGCGCAAGTCAGCCGCGTTATCGGCCACGTAGCGGGTCGCGGCATAAGCCTGCTCGATAGCGACTGGATAGCGAGCTTCCGGCGCACGGGAATAATCGACGAACACGACTGCGGCCTGTGCGCCGACCGCTATCTCTCGGACCAGGCGGTCGTGAGTATCCCGGTCTCCCAAGACCCAGCCGCCGCCATGAAAATACATCACGACCGGCAAGACCTCGGCGGCGCCAACCGGGCGAACGATCCGGATCGGCACCAATCCTGTGGGGCCGACCGGCAAGGCGATGTCTTCGATTTGCGCACTCGGCTTGCCGACCGGGATGGATTGTGCCCGCGCCAGAAGCGACCGCGCGTCGGCCGGCGACAAGGTGTAAATCGGCGGCACGCTCGCCAAGCTGTCGACGAATTCTTGGGTGTGGGGCTCCAGCGCCGGCAGGCCCGCGTCAACTGGCATGAATGTTCTCCGCGATTGCGTTGGGGCCGAGATCCGCATCGCCTGATCGGCTCGCGGACTCTCTAAAAGGCCCTTGCTGTCGTCCCGGTTAGCATGTCCGCCTTGCGGTTGAGGGCGGCGATCAGGCCATCGATGCCGTCGCTCTTCAGGATGGCGGCGAACTCCGAACGGCGGGTCGCGACTTCGCTGATTGCGCTGTCTAGGTAAATGTCGCCGATCAGCCAGTCCTCACCATTGCGGCGCATCATGTAATCGACCTTGACCTGCTCACCATCGGCTTTGATGATCCGGCTGCGCACCATGACTCCAAAGGCGGCGGGCTCTTCTCCGATCACCTCGAGCTTCTGCCCGGCATAGCTGTCGAAGCGGTCGGCATAGACCGCCGCGAGATAACGCCCGTAGCTTTCGGTCGCCCGCTGGCGCTGCGCATCGCTCAGAGCCGCCCAGGACGGGCCAACCGACAGCCGTGCCATCGAGGCGATGTCGAAACTGCGGCTAATGACCGGCGTCAGTTGCGAAAAGCGCCCGCTTTGCCCCAGTATCCGGCCGTTCTTCATCGTGTTGAGCAGAACGTCATAGAGGCTCTTTACCGTATCGCCGCCGCTCAGCGGCGCGGCATGGACAGTGTATGAGAACATGCTAAGGGTGATCCCGGCCGCAAAGGCCAGCGCTTTGCACAATGGGGATCTGCGCACGGTCGGCCGGCAGGCGGTTTGATCAGAGCACCTCGGAGACACCTGTATCGTCACCCATCGCGACATCGTTCTTTGACGTGGCCGCTGCCACCGTCGTGCCGCGTGTAGAGAAGCGCTCCGAGATTCAGTCGACTTAACGGCGGCCGTGAAACGGTAGCCGCGGCCGGTCTCGGTCCGGATAAAGTCACGGTCTTCGCCAAGGGCTTGGCGCAACCGGGAGATTTGCACCTTCAGGTTGTCTTCTGAGACATAAACCCCTGGCCATACGCAGGAAACGAGCTCTTCCTTGGTGACCAGCGATCCATCGGCCTTGAGCAGGACTAACAGAAGATCGGATGCCCGCGTGCCCAGCTTTACCGGCACGCCATCGGCGATCAGTTGCCTCCGGCGCAGGAGCATTTGGAAACGACCGAATTCGAGCGCAGCTTCTTGGGTTGCCCAGAGCGACTGGCTCGGACTATGGCGCGTCACGGTCACCTGCTCCGGCGCGGCCTTGGTATCGCTATTCGTCATCACCGCGGTCCTCTCCGTTTGGTTTGTGATCGGTAACTTGGTGCCGTCCGCGGCGTCTGTCGCGTTAACGTTTGCAAAGTTGTGCAAAGCCGTCTTTGCACCTGTTTGCAGGCGCCGCCTCGCGCGGCCGACCGCTCGGATTCTTGTGCGCTACTTATTGATTCTTGTGCGGTGCTTAATTACTGAATCAACCCGCGGGGAGCGTATCGGCGCCGGGCCTATCCTGCACGCGGGGTCAGCGAATCAAAACTGCAACGGGGCCCGCCCAAAGCGGAATTGTTGTCCGCACGAATGTTTCCGCCATTAGGGAGAAAGTCCACGGCCCCGCGCTTCAGGGCGCGAACCGAAATCGCAATATCGGGAGACCCCGTCATCATCACGACCGGAAGCCGAATGCCGATCTGCAAAAGCCGGTTCTGAAAGTCCAGCCCATTCGTGTCGGGCAAACGCACATCGATGACGTCGCATCCCGGTCTGTCCGCCCCGGATCGCGGGTTTCCAAATGCGGTCTGGTAGTTACGCGCTCAACACAGCATCGCGATCCGCGCGAGACGAAAGGATATGGCCTCTATTCGGATGGAGCGGTTCCATGAGTAGACCCTAGCAGTGCAGCGTGAGAGAACCGGGACCGCCCGCCTTGACCGTGAAGTAACAAAGCCAGGTTGCCTCTGCGCACGCACCGCACTTATACCTTGATATAACCTCGGCCCACTAAAGGTTTTATGGCCGATCACGCAAGATTCCTGCACGATTTCGCCGTCCTTCGACCGAAGGAGATGACGATGTCGACGGATATCCTGACCTTCGGGCGTTTCCAAGTGCTGTCGCACCGCCACGAGCTACTCGCCGACGGCCAGCCGGTAAAGCTCGGCAGCCGTGCGTTCGATATTTTGGTGGCGCTGATCGAGCGCGCCGGCCAGACGATCTCCAAAGGAGAGCTGCTCAGGCGGGTTTGGCCGGGCACGGTCGGCGAAGAGGCTGCCCTCAGGGTCCATGTTGCGGCGCTGCGCAAAGCGCTCGGCGACGGCCGCGCCGGCAGGCGCTATATCGCCAACCATCCCGGCAGAGGTTACGCTTTTATCGCGCCGGTGACGCGCGAGAACGCGCTTTCGGCAGCCGCCGCGCCGAACGGCACAGATGCGGCCGGGAGTTTGCCGGCGCCGCTCACCCGCATTGTCGGCCGCGAGAAGATCATCGCCGCGCTCACGACGCAACTGGCGCGGCGCCGCTTCCTGACCATCGTCGGGCCAGGCGGGATCGGCAAGACAACCGTGGCCGTTGCTGTCGCCGACCGCGCCCGTGAGTCATACAAGGACGGCGCGTGGTTCGTCGGATTGGCCCCTTTGTCCGACCCCGATCTCGTGCCGAGTGCCGTCAGCGCAGCCCTGGGGATCCTTCCTTCAAGCGGCGACCACACGACGGCGCTGACCGCGTGGTTGCGGGACAAGACCGCGTTGGTTGTGTTGGACAGTTGCGAGCACGTCATCGGCGCGGCGGCATCACTGGCCGAGGCGCTGCTCAAGGCCGCTCCCGGCGCCAGCATTTTGACCACCAGCCGCGAGCCCCTGCGGGCAGAAAGCGAGGCGCTGCATCGCCTGGGGGGCCTTGAACTTCCCTCGGATTCGGTCGATCTCGCCGCCGAGGCGCTGCGGTACTCAGCCGTACAGCTGTTCAACGAGCGTGCCGCAGCGGCGGTGGATGGGTTCACCGTCGCTGATGCCGACGTACCGGCGGTTCTGGAAATTTGTCGCCGGCTCGATGGCATTCCGCTGGCGCTCGAACTGGCAGCGGCGCGTGTCGACGTCTTTGGCGTGCGGCACTTGGCGGCGCATCTCGACGATCGCTTCCGGCTTTTGACGAGCGGACGGCGTACCGCATTGCCGCGGCAGCAGACCCTGCGCGCGACGATCGATTGGAGCTACGGCCTCTTGCCCGAATGCGAAAAGGTCGTTTTGCGGCGGCTCGCTGTCTTTCGCGGCGACTTTACCATGGAGGCTGCGAGCAGCGTCGTCGCCGATGAGCATATCCGCAATATCGACGTGATCGAGACCGTTGCAAATCTCTCGCAAAAATCACTAGTTGCGACCGATGTCGGCAGCGATATCACCTACCATTATATGTTCGACACAATGCAGGCTTACGCTGTCGAAAAGCTAAACGAGAGCGGCGAGACAACAGCAATCAGTCGGCGCCATGCTGAGTATTATTGCAATCTAATTGCAACAGCCCCGGACGATACGGCGACCGACAAGTTTGCCGGTTACGCCCGTGAAATCGACAATATTCGTGCTGCGCTAACCTGGGCGTTCTCTCCCGGGGGGGATACCTCGGCAGGAGTGCGCCTAGCGGCGGCGTCAACGCCGGTCTGGCTCGGGCAATCATTGTTATCGGAATGTCTCGGCTGGACGCGCACGGCGCTGGAGGTACTCGGCCCGCAGGATAATGGAACGCGTTGGGAAATGGTGCTGCAATGTGCGTTGGGCTATTCGCTTATGTTTACCGAAGGTCTGAGCAACACAGCGCGAGCCGCGTTGCACAGAGCTAGGGAGTTAGCAGAATCCCTTCAGGATGTAGACTATCAACTGCGGGCGCTCGCAGGCCTCGCCAGCTGCTGTCATCGCCTCGAAGACTTCCAGGGTGCCCTGGATCTCGGACGCAGCGCCGAGACCATAGCAAATAACTCCGGGGATCCCGGTGTCCTCGCGACAGCCGACTGGATACTTGGCACGTCACTCTTCTTTCTGGGCGAATACCGCGAGGCGTCGAGCTACGCCCAGCGGACGCGCGAGCGGACCAGCGCGCCGGCCGTAAGGCGAGCTCATCTTGCTAAGTTGGGAAGAGATAGTTTTGTGTCTGCCAGCTGCACGATGGCGCAAGCTCTGTGGGCGCAAGGGCTGGTCGACCAGTCTGCTCGACTGGCACAAGATCTTCTGTTTGAGACACAGCGAGAAGATCATCCTCTGTCATTGTGTCTAGCGCTGACCTGGTGTGGCTGCCAGATTCCGCTCTGGCTCGGAGATCTGGAAACTGCCGGCCGCTCGATTGCTCAATTGAAAGATCACGCCGAGAAGTATCGCTTGAGCGGCTACTATGCTTACGGCTGCGGGTTTGAAGCACAACTGTTTGCCAAACGAGGCAATCTCGCCTTTGCCGAGCGACTGCTCCGCTTCTGTCTCGAAAGTTTGCGTCAGAGCCGATCCGAAATGCTGTACACGGCGTTCCTGACCGATCTGGCTGAGGTCCTTGCAAAAGCGGGCCGCTTCAATGAAAGCCTCGTCGCCGCGGCCGAGGCTTTGCAGCGCACCGAGCGCAACGACGCATTCTGGTGGATGCCGGAAGCACTGCGCATCAAGGGCGAGATACTGGCGCAGTCGAACCCGTCCGATCCAGAGGCGATTGAGGACTGCTTTACCGGCTCGCTCGCTCGCGCGCGGCGACACGGTGCGCTGTCCTGGGAACTGCGTACGACAATGAGTCTTGCGCGGCTCTGGCAAGGTCAACGCCGCCTGACTGAGGCGCACGAGCTATTGGGGTCCGTCTACAACCGCTTCACAGAGGGTTTCGCGATGGCAGACCTGCAAGAGGCGAGACGCTTGCTGCACCATTTGCAATAAGCCGGGCGCCGCGGTTCTTGGCATTCCCGGGGGGTCGGATAAACGGGCTGGCCGGCCCGATGACTTCCGAGTGCCACGAGTGACAAATGTGACCTTTGGCTTGGACTTGCGAGGAGAACAAAGGTGTAGCGCCTCACCGAAAGGGAATGCCTGCGCTCGCTTTTAGCGTTAAGATCCGCCCTAGCGCCGGTATCGCTTCGGTCCCTGCGGTTCGGGAGCACATCTTTGGCCACGGAACGCGTCGAACGGAGGCTCGCCGCCATTCTAGCCGCTGATGTAGCGGGCTATTCGCGCCTGATGGGCGTGGACGAAGAGGGGACACACGAACGCCTCAAGACGCATCTCCGCCAATTGGTCGAGCCGAAGATCAAAGAGCATCGCGGCCGGGTCGTAAAAAACACCGGCGACGGGTTCCTGGCGGAGTTTTCGAGCGTGGTCGATGCGGTGCGCTGCGCGGCGGAGACTCAGCATGCGATGATCGATCGCAATGCCGGCATCCCCGCGGATCAGCGCATCAGCTTCCGAATCGGGATCAATCTTAGCGACGTGATCGTCGAACCCGAGGATATCTTCGGCGACGGCGTCAATGTCGCGGCGCGGCTGGAGGCATTGGCGGAGCCGGGTGGGATCTGCATCTCGCGGGAGGTGCGCGACCAGATCCGGGACAAGCTGCCCTACCGCTCCGAGGAGATGGGAAAGCAGACCCTCAAGAACATAGCGCATCCGATTTATGCCTATCGTATTCGGCTCGACGTGGAGGCCAAAAGCTTCGCCTTCGGACCATTCCGCCTTCTCCCCGCGCGGCGCATGCTGCTGCAGGATGGGAAACCGGCGCGCCTGGGCAGCCGTGCCTTTGACATCCTGGTGACGCTGGTCGAACGCGCCGGCGAGACAATCCGCAGAGATGAACTGATTGCTCGCACCTGGCGCGATACGGTCGTGGCCGAGGGGGCGCTGCGGGTGCATGTCGCCGCGTTACGCAAGGTGCTCGGCGATGGCCGTGCGGGAAGGCGCTACATCGCCAACCATCCTGGCCGCGGTTACACCTTTGTCGCACCCTTGATACGCGAGGATGCGGATTCGACAGCTCCCCCACCAAACGAAGCTGCCGGAACCAATAATCTGCCGACAACGCTCACGCGCGTTATCGGCCGCGACGATGTCATCGCCGCGATCGCGAGACAGCTGGCCCGACGCCGTTTTCTGACCATAGTCGGTCCGGGCGGGATCGGTAAAACCACAGTAGCGGCTGCGGTCGCGGATACCGTGCGCGCTTCATATAAGGACGGCGCCTGGTTCGTCGGACTGGCTTCTCTGTCCGATCCTGGCCTGGTGCCGAGCGCTCTCGGCGCCGCGCTCGGAATCCCTGCGTTGGGCGGCGATCCTCTTCGGGGGCTGGCCGCATGGCTGCGCGACAAGACCACTTTGATCGTGCTGGACAGTTGCGAGCACGTTATTGCGGCGGCGGCGACGCTGGCGGAGGCGGTGCTGCACGCCGCGCCCAATGTCAGCATTTTGACGACGAGCCGCGAACCCCTGCGCGCGGAGGGCGAGACGGTGCATCGCTTGGCTGCGCTGGAATTTCCGTCGGCTTCGGTCGATCTCACCGCCGATGATGCGCTGCGCTATTCGGCCGTCCGAGTGTTCAACGAGCGCGCCGCAGCGGCTATGGATGGGTTCACCCTCGCAGATGCCGATGTACCGGCGGTTCTGGAGATTTGTCGCAGGCTCGACGGGATCCCGCTGGCGTTGGAACTGGCGGCAGCCCGTGTGGGCGTCTTTGGCGTGCGGGAGCTGGCGGCGCATCTCGACGACCGCTTCCGGCTTTTGACGAGCGGCCGGCGAACGGCTTTGCCGAGGCATCAGACGCTCGGCGCAGCGCTTGACTGGAGCTATCTGCTGCTCCCGGAGGAAGAGCGCGCGGTCCTGCGTCGCCTGAGCGTCTTCGCCGGCGAGTTTGCGCTGGAAGCAGCGGTCGCCGTCGCTGCCGATCCCGGCTCGTCGGAGATTGTCGAAGACATCGCGAACCTCGTTGTCAAATCGCTGGTGGCCGTCGATCACCGCGGTGAGGTCGCTCGGTATCGCCTCCTCGACACCACACGCCTCTACGCCCTGGAGAAGCTGAAAAGCTCGGGAGAAGTCCAACAAATCGCCCGCCGTCACGCCGAACATTTTTGCACCGTGTTCGCGCCCGCGGAGGCAGAAAGCGAGACCCGGCCGCAGACAGAATGGTTGGCCATCTACGGTCGGCATCTTGCGAACGTCCGTGCTGCCCTCGATTGGGCATTTTCCGCCGAGGGTAACTCCGAG
>JAFAHQ010000069.1 GCA_019237135.1 Alphaproteobacteria bacterium | reverse complement strand
AGCCGCTCGCGCATCTCGCGCGCCGCCTTGTTGGTGAAGGTGACGGCGAGCAGCTCGGCCGGAAAAGCGCGGCCGGTAGCGAGGATGTAGGCGAGCCGGGTGGTCAGCACCCTGGTCTTGCCGGTACCGGCGCCGGCGAGCACCAGGACCGGACCGTCGACCGCCTCGACGGCGCGACGCTGAGCATCGTTGAGACCGGCGAGATAGGCGACCTCCGCGGCCGGCGGCCGAACGAGAACGGCAGGATCGGGCATGTCCAGGATGATATAGCAATGCGGCCCTGAGGATCGACGCGGATGTTGGAACGCGGCGGCGAAGCCGGTTAGAACCAGCGCCATGGCTTCCCTTCCGCTCCGCATCGGCACCCGGGGCAGCCCGATGGCGCTGCGCCAGACGGCGCTCGTGCGCGACCGCCTAGTTGCCGCCCACCCCGACCTCGCTGTGGCGGGCGCCGTCGAGGTCGTCACGATCCGCACGACCGGCGACCGGGTGCAGGACCGCCGCCTCGGCGAGATCGGCGGCAAGGGTCTGTTCACCAAGGAGATCGACCAGGCGCTGCTCGACGGCCAGATCGACCTTGCCGTCCACTCGCTAAAGGACGTCGAGACCTGGCTCCCGGACGGGCTCGAGATCGCCTGCGTGTTGCCGCGCGACGACCCGCGCGATGCGTTTGTGTCGGCGAAGACGCCGAGCTTCTCGGCCTTGGCCAAGGGTGCGGTGATCGGCACGGCGTCGCTCCGCCGCCAGGCGCAATTGTTGCGCCTTCGACCCGATCTGCGGATCGTGCCGATCCGCGGCAATGTAGACACGCGGCTCAAGAAGCTCGAAGCCGGCGAGGTCGACGCGATGGTGCTCGCGCTGTGCGGGCTCGAACGGCTCGGCAAGGCCGAGCAGGCGAGCGAGATCCTGCCGCCGGAAATCATGCTGCCCGCGGTGGGCCAGGGGGCGCTCGCGATCGAGTGCCGTGCCGGTGACGATCAACCGGGGCGGCTCCTCGAACCGCTCCACGATCCCCGAAGTGCCGCCTGTGTCGGCGCCGAGCGCGCCATGCTCGCGGCACTCGACGGGTCCTGCCGGACCCCGATCGCCGCCCTCGGTGAATTGGACGGCGACCGCTTGCGGCTCGAAGGGTTGCTGCTGAAGCCCGACGGCAGCGCCGAGGTCCGTGCCCGGCGCACCGGAGGCATCGGTGACGCGCAGCGCCTCGGAACGGAACTCGGTGCCGAGCTGCGGCGTCGCGCGGGCCCCGGGTTCGGGCTCGATTAGATCGGCGCCGCTTTTTTCTCGCCCAATCTGCCGCCCCCTTCGCAAGCCTGCCGGTGCAGCCATTGCTCGGCCGACAATTGGCCTTGATACACCTCCGCGTACAACCCGACGGGCCAAGTCAGAACGAACACCAGATTGCTGACGACATCGGTGTTGCGGTTCGGACAGGGTCCCGGCAGCAGGAACCCGATCGCCAGCAGCGCGACCCCAATAACAAAATAAAGCGCGACGATCGCCCGCATCATTCCCCCAAGCAGCTGGACCTCGAGCGACGGAACAGCTTTCTGGGGCAAGATGCAACCCGGCTAGCATGGTCGAGCAGGGAGGCAAGGCGGCGCGATTTTTCCCTGCCATACGGGAAACTCAGGGAGAAAAACCCATCAGTTCGTGCAGAATCTACGCTATATCAAGGCCTTGCCGCTACGTTTGGACGCCGCACTGACCGCTTGGCAGGGAGGGTTTGACGGTTTGCGGGACACTCCCATATCATGTATGCAATTCTCCAATTGACAATTGCGGACTGCTCTGCTAGATAGAGCAAACAGTCGCTTTGGCAAGACCGCCGCAACCGCCGAGCCGCGGACCTTCCCGGCCTCGGGGTTGGGGCTCAATCAGCTATTACATGGTTAATGCAAATCTGTAGGATTATGAAACCTGAGGTTTCGCAGTTTGTCGAACCATATCCGCTTTGCCTTTCTGGCTTCTTGCGAAATGAGAGACATCAGATGAAGCAGCGACTGTCGGTTTTGCTCGCCTTGGTTGCGCTCGGCGGATGCTGTAACCCCCCGCTCGTCGCCAGCGTCAATGTGCCGACTCTGCCGCAGCAGGCCTCGAATTGGTGTTGGGCGGCGAGCGGCGAGATGACGATGCGCTATTTCGGCCACGATGTTTGGCAATGCACCGAGGCCAATAACGAATTCGGCCTCGCAACTTGCTGCAAAAACAATTCCGGCAGCTGCAATAACGGCGGCTGGCCAGAGTACAGTAAGTATGGATTTACCGCCAACGAGACTTCCGATGCCGCATTAACTTTTCCTGAGGTCCAGGGACAGGTGTTCTGTTCCAATAAGCCGTTCGCTTTCAGCTGGCACTGGAACGGCGGCGGGGGACACATGATGGTGGCTAAGGGGTACGCCGTGGCGGGCAATACGCAATATGTTGACGTCAACGATCCCGAGCCTTTCACGAACCTGCAGAACCTGAACGGCGGGACCGAGACTGTGATGACCTATGGCCGATACGTCAGCGACACCGACCATACGCACTGGAACGTCACCTACACGGGGCGCTGAGATGCTGAAGTATGCGTTTCCTGCCCTGATATCCGGGGGTCTGGCGTTGACTGCTTGCATGGCGGCGCAGGGCGAAGGCGGTGGAGGCGCTCCCCAGCCCCCGCCTGCGCCGACACAGGCGGCGGCAGCCCAGCAAGGCCTCGCCACGTTGCAACAACTCGTCACCCCGCAGAACTATGCTGGCCTCGGGTTTAGCTCGCCCGAAGAGGTGCGCCGCGCCCAGCTCGGCAGCCCGATGCCGCTGTTTCGCGTCGAGCTGAACACCCTGATGCAGATGACGCCCCAGACCCCGTCTAGCACTGTTCTCGTAGATGCTCGACGGAGCCTTTACCCGGTTGTCGTGGATCAGCGGGTGGCGAGCTCACTCTTCGTCATGCGGCACGACGATGGATGGCGAGCCACCGATTTCGGCAGCGC